>JBDTCM010000319.1:0-3963 GCA_039923575.1 Chthoniobacterales bacterium | reverse complement strand
CCTCGCGGCCGACGCCGCTTTGCTTCATTCCACCGAAGGGGACGCGCAGGTCGCGCACCAGCCAGCAATTCACCCAGACGGTGCCGGTGTGAATTTGTTCCGCGACGCGGTGAGCGCGGCTCAGGTTTTGCGTCCAGACGCTGGAGGCAAGTCCGTATTCGGTGTCGTTCGCGTAGCCGATCACCTCTTCCTCCTTGTCGAATGGCGTAATCGTGACAACGGGACCGAAAATTTCTTCGCGATTGACGCGGCAGTCGACCGGCAGGCCGGTGATGACGGTCGGGGGAAAAAAATAGCCGCCGGCACAGCGGTCGTTAGGCGCCTCGGGCGCGCTACCGCCGAGCGCGATCGCGCCGCCCTCCTGCCGGGCGAGATCGACATAGAATTTCACCTTCTCAAGCTGCGTCTGGGAGACAAGCGCGCCCTGGTCGGTGCTGGCGTCGAGCGGGTCCCCTACCCTGAGTTGCGCTGTCTTCTCGACAAATCGCCTAACGAATTCAGCGTAGGCCGGCCGCTCGACAAAAACGCGCGAGCCGCAAAGACAGACCTGCCCCTGGTTCGCAAACGACGAACGCACACTCCCGGCGATGGCGGCATCGAGATCCGCGTCGGCAAAGATGATGTTGGGATTCTTTCCCCCAAGCTCGAGCGACACTTTCTTGAAGAGTGGGGCGCCTGCCTCCGCCACCTTGCGTCCAGTCACGGTGCCGCCGGTGAATGAGATAGTGCCGATTTTCGGATGCGCGGTGATCGGTGCCCCGACGTTTGGGCCGGTCCCGTGCACAATGTTGAGGACGCCGTTAGGCAGACCGGCTTCGCGACATATCTCACAGAGCAAAAACGCAGTCATCGGCGTGAGTTCGCTCGGCTTCGCGACCGCCGTATTCCCGACCGCGATGGCCGGCGCGATTTTCCAGCTCAAGAGATAGAGCGGCAAGTTCCAAGGCGAAATCAGACCAACGACGCCGCGCGGCTGGCGCAGGGTGTAGTTGAAAGCGATGCCGTCCGTCATGTGCGCCTCGTTTTCGGTATGCAGAATCGCGGTGGCGAAAAAACGGAAATTGCTCGAGGCGCGCGGAATGTCGAGACTGCGCGCGAGCGAGAGCGGTTTGCCGGTATCAATCGATTCTGCCCGCGCCAATTTTTCCAGATCGCGATCAATCAGTTCGGCGATGCGCAAGAGAATGCGCGAGCGCTCCGCTGCCGTGGTGCGCGACCAGGCAGAGAACGCCTGCTCTGCTGCGGCCACCGCTTTTTCGACGTCGCGACTATCGCTATCGGGCACGAGCGAATAGGGCTTTCCCGTCGCCGGCTCAATGTTGTCGAGATACTTCTGTCCGGCTGGCTCAACGAACTGGCCGTCGATGAAATTATGAATTTTCTCGAGCTGGTTCATGGCGCGTCCCGCTACAATAGCTCGCCCAAAACGCGCAGCCAGTTGCCGCGCAGGTTTTTCTCGATCTGCGCGTCGCTGAACCCGCGCTCGATCAGTTTCCGGGTCAGATTACGCGCGTGCGAATGATTGCCCAAATCGGGGAGAAAACGCGGCGTGGTCAGCTTGGCCTGCATTGCTTCCCGTTCCACAGCGGGCAACTGCCGCCAGAGGAACTCGCAAAAATCGAAACCGATTCCGACGCCCTCGATCCCGATGAGGTTCGCGACGTGCTCGATGTGGTCGACATACCGATCGATCGTCGCTTCCTCCTTTTTTGGACTAACGAGGATGGCGCTGATCCCGATAACGCCCCCGCGCGCGCCGATCATCTTGATTTGCTCGTCGCTCATGTTGCGCTCCATGTCGTAATAGCGCCGCGCGTTGCTGTGCGAAACGATCAACGGTTTTTTCGTGAGGGCGCAAATTTCTTCGAAGCCAACAGGGTTGATGTGCGCGAGGTCGAGGATGATCCCGAGGCGCTCGCATTCCTGCACCAGCTCCCGGCCGAAAGTCGTTAGGCCAGTCGCGGGCGAACCGCTCGCCTTGAAGACGCCGCCGGCCGCCGCGGCATTGACCCGCGCATGGGTGAGCGAGAGGGCGCGCAGCCCGATCTCGTGAAAAATGTGGAGAAGGTGGAGTTGATCGCCCAGCGGTTCGGCCCCTTCCATGGTGAGGAGAAGCGCGATCCGTCCTTTGCTCATGGCCTGCTCGATCTCGGCAAACGTTCGGCAAAGCGCGAGCTCTGGGGTGCCGGCCAATTCCGTCTTGAGCAACGCCACCTGTTCGAGCGCGATCGGCAGGGCCTGACCGAGATGTTTGTCTTCGATATAAACCGCGACGCCGAGCAGTCCGATATCGCCCGCCGCAAACTCCGGCACGAAATCGGTCGCAATCACATTCCGGCGCGGGCGGCTCAGAAAGAGACTGAGCGGCAGATCAAAGTGCATGTCGATCACGCGATCGGCGTGGAGCTGCGCGATTCTTTCTTCGATCTGGTCCGGTAATTTCATTTGGCGGAGACTTCCTCGAGTATGGCGCGGGCGGCCGCTTCGTTCGCGCCACCTTTCCCGAGCTTGGCGATGACGGCGTCGAAGTCGGCGGTCATTTGTTCGCGCCGAGGCTGGTCGTCCAACAGTTGCAGCACCGCGGCCACGATCGCGTCGGGTTGCGCCTTGCCCTGGATGAATTCCGGAACAATTTCGCGATCTGCCAGGACGTTCGGCATGCCCAGATGTTTTACGCGAATCAACATGCGGCCGGCAAGATAGGTCAGCGCCGCCACCTTGTAGATGAGAACGAAAGGCAGTCGAAAAAAAGCCGCCTCCAGTGTCGCCGTGCCCGAGGCGACGATCCCGACCGTGCTTTTCTGCATGGTTTGTGCCGCCAGCCCGACCACGACCTCTACTTTCCCTAACGACTCCGCCACCGGTCGGAGATCGTCCAGGATGACCGAGGCGAGAGTTTCGGAAGCGGCGGAGACCTCAAAATGCAAATCCGGCCGCTCTCTGTGCAGGGCACGCATCACCTCGATCAAAATCGGCAAAAGCTTCCGCACCTCGCGCGCGCGACTCCCGGGGAAGAGCCCGATCAGGTGGGGCGCGCGCAGCGTCTCAATGCGTTTCGCTTCCAGGTTCTCGATCATGGGATGACCGACAAAGATGGTGCGCAGCCCGGACTTCTCGTAGAGCGCGGCCTCGAAGGGAAAGATGCAAAGCATGAGGTCGAGCCAGCGCCCCATCTTGGGAATGCGCCCGCGGTTCCAGGCCCAGACCTGCGGGCTGATGTAATAGATGATCTTTCCGCCTAACCCCGAAAGCTTCCGGGGCGCGCGCAGGGCGCGCGCGAGGCGCAAGTTGAAGCCCGGGTAGTCGATCAGAACGACGGCGTCCGGTTGGATGGCGCGGATTTCCGCAAACGTTTTGGCAAATTCCCGGCGGAAATACGGATAATGCTTCACCACCTCCCAGAGGCCGACGACTCCCGCTTCGTCTTTCCAGTCGATGAAGTGGTCGCCCGCGATCGTCTTCATCCGCGGCCCGCCCCGGCCCAACAACTCGATCCCGGGCTGGAAGCGCCGCAACGCTTCCATCAGTGCGGCGCCGTGATTATCACCACTCGTTTCACCGGCGACGAAGTAGATTTTCATCGTCGTTAGAGGATGGCGCGCGTGGACATGCAGAAGCATGTCCCTCCGGAGGGACGAGCTTCCGCTCGTCCAGTGTCTACGCTCACCATCGCAATTCGCTTAACTCGCCTTGGTAGGGCCAGGCGCCCGCATCGGTTACTAATCCATGTCGCACCGGATTGCTGCGCACGTATTCCCATTTGTCATCGTAGCTTTCGCCTTTGCGCAACTGGCGATCCCAATGATGGCGTTGCCAAAGAGCGCCGCCGACTTCACCAAGATTGCGTGTCACGATTGATTTCCAGAATTTCATCCATGCTTCAAGTGAGGGTGCCTCGTGACCATTCGGTGCGCAGAAAAAATGGACATGATCCGGCAGGATTACCTACCTTCCGACAAGCCA
>JBDTCM010000318.1:0-2722 GCA_039923575.1 Chthoniobacterales bacterium | reverse complement strand
GGCCTACGACATGCAATTCAGCGACGCGATTTATGGCCCAACCGATCGCTACGTCAGCCGGGCCCGCCTCGGGACGATGCTCGATCACGAGTACCACCTGTTGATCGAGCGGCTCGACGGAAAAGTGGGCGCCGAAACGACATTTTTTGTTTTTGCCGACACCGTGGCGGCGCGTTGTTTCAAGGAGCATAGCGAGTCGCATGGCTGGCTCGGGATACGCTTTCAATCGGAACCGCGGAGCGAGCCGAGCGAGATCATCATCCACGTGCGCATGCTCGACGAAGCGAACGTCGACCAGCAGGAAGCGCTCGGGGTCATCGGGGTCAATCTAATCTACGGCGCCTTCTATTATTATGAGCCGGAAAAGCTGATCGCTTCCCTGCACGAAAATCTTCCGGCGACGCGCATGCAGGTGGACATGATCAAGTTCTCCGGGCCGGCCTACGGAGGTATCGATAACCGCCTGATGAGTCTGCAACTGGTCAGCCAGGGGTTGACCGATACGGTCATGTTCACGGCGGACGGGGAATCGGTGCAGCCCACCGAAGTTCTGCACAAGAAAGCCATCATGGTGGAGCGCGGGAGCTTCCGTCCGGTGACTTACGCGACCAACGACATGCTGGAAGGCGCGCGAAAATTTTGCCTCAGCCAGCCGGGAGCGAACGAAGAGGATCTGGTCGTGCTGGCCGAGATGACGCTGGAAAATCTGCTCGCCGAAGGCGAGCTCGACCACGCCGATTTTCTCGCGCGCGTCGATATTCTCGGTTCGCTAGGCCGGACCGTTCTGATCTCGAAGTTTGGCGAATTTTACCGGCTGGCCGGCTATCTCTCGCGCTACACCGACCGGATGGTGGCGCTGGTCATGGGAGTGCCGAGCGTGCACGAAATCTTCGACGAAAAATACTATGCCAATCTCGAGGGCGGCATCCTTGAGGCGCTTGGGCTGATGTTAAAGAGAGAGATAAAGCTCCTCGTCTATCCGATGGAAGACGAGGCCAGCGGTCAACTGATCACTGCGAAGCAGATCGAAGTCGCGCCCAACCTGCGCCATCTCTACCAATACCTGATCGACAACGGCTTCGTGCACGAGATCGAAAATTTCGACCGCGCTTACCTGAAGATTTTTCCGCCCAGCGTGCTCGCGAAAATGCGGGCGGGCGATCCCGCCTGGGAAAGCATGGTGCCGCCGGAGGTGGCGCGCCTGATTAAGGAGCGGGGATTCTTCGGTTATCACCGCTCGGTTGCGGCCTGAATCGAGGACCACTGAAATAGGACGCTGAAATTTCGCAAAGCGGGCGCGTCGGGCACGGTTTTCGCTTTATGAAGCGCAACGACCATGGCCAAACGCGCGAATTCAGTCATCGGCATCGATCTGGGAAAACACGTCTTCAAAAGCGTGATCCTGCAACGTAAAGGCGACCACCGCTTCGTCCTCACCAACTACGCCTCGCGCGCCGTCCCCGAGGAGATCAACGGCGTCGACGAACTGGCGCAGCAGGTAAAACTGCTCCTCAAAGATCTCGGCGGCAGCGCCCGCGCCTGCGCCGTCGCGGTTTCCGATCCGGGTGGCATCCTGCGCATCATCGAACAGCCCAACACCCCGGTCGAACTGCTCCGCAGCGCGCTCCGGCTCAACGGCCTTGCCGTCTTGAACCAGGAATGCAGGGATTTCGTGCTCGATTGCGCGCCCGTCTCAGCCGTCGCGCTCGCCGGCGTGGCGCCCGATGGGACCGCGATGGAAAGCTCGGGCCTACCCTCGGGCAAGACCCGCTATCTCGTCGGCGGGATGTTGCGCCCGACCGTCAAACAAATTTCGGAAGCCTTCACCAAAACGAAAACCGCCGCCAGCATTCTGCAGCTCGCGCCGATCTGCTCCTTTAATGCCTTCGAGTTCGCCTATCCCGAAATCTTCACCAACGAATCCTTCCTCCTCCTCGACATGGGACACCGGCAAAGCACGGTGCTGATCGGGCGCAAGACCGAGCTGATGCTCGTGCGCAGTGTCGACTACGGCGGCAAACTCTTCAGCGAAGCCCTGACCGCCGATGGTGCGGTCAGCGCCGAGACGGCCCGCGTCCTGATGCAAGAGGGCGACGCCGGCATGGCCGAGACCTGCCACAATTCGCTCCTCGATCTCGCCAGTGAAGTGCGCAATTCCATCGGATTTTTCGAGGGCCAGTACGAGGAAAGCATCCACCGGATTTTCGTCTCCGGCGGCATGGCCAAGACGGAAATGATTTTGCAAACCCTGAGCGATGAGCTGGGTCTGCCCTGCGAAATTTGGGATCCTCTCGAGACTTGCGAGGTGGCGCTGCCCGCGGCTAAACGCCACGCGCTGGCACGCGAGTTCGTCTCGCTCAACGTCGCTTGCGGCGCAGCAATCTCCTACCTGAAAGCCGCCTAACGATGGCCCTGCAACTTAATCTCCTTCACGAAGAAATCACCCAGGAGCGCCAGCGGAAACGCGACCCGCTCAAGCTCGGAGTGATGGCCCTCTGCTTCTTTGGCGCGATCCTCTTTGTCTACTACGCCTGGAACGCTTACCAGACGCTCCAGATCAAGAGCCAGCTCAATGCCGCCCAGGCCGAATGGCAGCGGGTCGAACCGAAGGTCACCGCCGCCCAGGCCCGCGCCACCGAGCTCCACCAAATCATCGACAGCACCAAGGTGCTCGACGGCCTGATCGACGGACGCTTTTACTGGGCGCCTCTCCTCGCCACCA
>JBDTCM010000317.1:0-5827 GCA_039923575.1 Chthoniobacterales bacterium | reverse complement strand
GCACATCGAGTAGAGCTCGATGTCTTGCACCATCACGATCTCGCTCGCATCGGAATCGAAGATCGCGCCGTTGACCACTTCATCGACGGACTGGCGGTAACCCTGGGTCAAAAACTCAAAGGAACGGGCGGCGCGCCCGGGAGTCTTGAGCAGGCCCTGGCGCTCACGATCTTCACCCACCGCGTCGAGCAAGTCTCCGAAGACGCGTTCCATTTCCGCGAGACGATCGGGCTCGAGCCGTTCAGGCTTTCTCGTCAGGCGTTCGGCAATCTCGAATTTGTTGTTCTGCACGAGGAACCGTAACACAGGCTTCCAGCCTGTCAGGTCGAGCAGGCTTCCAGCCTGCGTACTCTTACGCACCCGCAGGCAGGATGCCTGCGTTACTAATCCAACCAGCTGAGCGGATACTTCTCGTCGTCGAGGTTAACGGCCTGTTCGGTCAGTTCGAGCGTGTGCTCGGTGTCGAACATGACCGCGAGCTCATCCGTTCGGAGCGCGTCCTTGCTCGCCATGATCGTGCCGGGATGCGGTCCGTGCGGGATGCCGCGCGGATGAAGGGTGATCGAGCCGGCTTCGATACCGCGACGGGAGCCGAAGTTGCCACGCACATAAAACAAAACTTCGTCCGCTTCGACGTTATCGTGCGCCCAGGGGATCTTGACCGCCTCGGGATGATAATCGAGGAGTCGCGGCGCGAACGTGCAGACGACGTAACCGCGGATCTCAAAGGTCTGATGGATCGGCGGCGGCTGATGCACCGTCCCAGTGATCGGCTCGAAGTCGGCCGCGTTGAACGTGAACGGATAGACGTAACCATCCCAGCCCAGCACGTCGAAGGGATGGTGGGCGTTGACCACTTTCGTCAGGCGCGGGCCGTCTTTGACCAGAATTTCCACGTCCTTGTCGCTGTCGATCGTGATCAGTTCGGCCGGGCCATGGAAATCGCGTTCCGAGTAGGGAGATCCCATTTTGATCTGGCCCTCGGAATTCAGATAGCGGCGCGGAATTCGGACCGGGCCATTCGATTCGAGAATCAAATAATCATCCTGCTTCGGGTCATTGGGCACGAGACGATAGGTTATCCCGCGCGGGATGACGATGTAGTCTTCCGCCCGATAGGGCAGCTTGCCGAAGGGGCTTTCGAGCACGCCACCGCCCTTGAAAACAAAGATGATCTCATCCGCCCCGCCGTTCTTGTAGTACTCGTATTGCCCGTAATTCTTTTCCGGCTTGCAGCGGTAGGCGACGATGTCCTGGTTGAAGAGCATCGGGATGCGGCCGGTGTAAACATCGCCCCGGCGCGGGATATCCGCGGTCTTGAGATGATGATGCCGCAACGGGCTGTTGGTCACTTTCTTCAGCTCTTCGCACTTGAGTAGCTCGACACTGCGCACCCGCGTGGGCGGGCGGATGTGATACATGATCGAGTAGGCTTCGTTAAAACCTTCCGTCGTGATAACGTGTTCGTAGGCGATGCCCTCGTTTTTGTAACCGCCGTTGGAAGCACCATTGCGGTGGAACCAGATGTGATGTTTGCGCGGGATTTCTCCCAGCTTCTGATAGTACGACATAAATTTCTCTTCCTCTTGTCTCCTTCCAGTCTGTCATCCTGAGTGAAGCGAAGGATCTCTGACTATTTCAGGGCTCCGTGCGCTCCGAAATGATCAGAGATGTTTCGCTCCGCTCAACATGACAAAATTCATAAATTGCCCCGGCGATCCTGCTCCTTCTCGAGCGCCTCGAAGAGCGCCTTGAAATTTCCTTTCCCGAAACTCTTCGCGCCCTTGCGCTGAATGATTTCGAAAAAGAGGGTCGGGCGATCCTCCACCGGCTTGGAAAAAATTTGCAACAGATACCCTTCGTCGTCGCGGTCGATCAGGACGCCTAGTCTTTGCAAGGGCTCGATGTCTTCATCGATCTTGCCGACCCGATCGAGCACGGTCTCGTAATAACTGGCCGGGATCTTGAGAAACTCGACGCCGCGACTTTGCAATTCAGTCACGGTCTTGACGATGTCCTTGGTCGCGATCGCGCAATGCTGCACGCCTTCGCCGTTGTAGAAGTCGAGATACTCTTCGACTTGCGATTTCTTTTTGCCCTCGGCCGGTTCGTTGATGGGAAACTTCACGAAGCCGTTGCCATTGCTCATGACCTTGCTCATGAGCGCGGAATACTCGGTCGAGATATCCTTGTCATCGAAGCTGAGGATGTTGCGAAAGCCCATCACGTCTTCGTAAAACTTGACCCACGGGTTCATCTGGTTCCAACCGACGTTGCCGACGCAGTGATCGACGTAGAGCAGGCCGGTCGACTCGGTCTCATAACCGGGCGCCCATTTTTCGAAACCTGGCAGAAACAGCCCGGTGTAATTCTTGCGCTCGATGAAAACGTGAACGGTGTCGCCGTAAGTGTGGATGCCGCTCATGACCACTTCGCCATTCGCATCGGTTAACTTTTTCGGCTCGAGATAACTTTTGCCGCCGCGTTTGGTCGTTTCCTGCCAGGCTGAAGTCGCGTCCGGGACGCGCAAGGCGATCACTTTCACGCCGTCGCCATGTTTTCGGACATGATCGGCGATCGGATTGTCCGGCCGCAACGGGGTAGTGAGGACGAAGGTCAGCTTGTTCTGCCGGATGGCGTAACTGGCGCGCTCTTTCACGCCGGTCTCGGGACCGGAATAAGCCAGGCTCTGGAAGCCGAAGGCGGTCTTGTAGAAATGCGCCGCCTGCTTGGCGTTGCCGACATAAAACTCGACGTAATCGGTTCCCTCGAGCGGGAGAAAATCCGTCTCCGCCGCCGAGGCGCGCTTTGGTTCAGCAATTGTTGTTTCCATAACTTCGATACTCGGTTGTGCACCTAACGACATGCGAGGCGGCCTTTCCGAAATTATAACGGCGGGCGGCCTCGCCCGCAATCGCTAGAATGCAAATCCGAAGCTGAAATGGAATGCGCCGAAAGCCTCGTCCGGGCGCGGGCTCGGGTTGACGCCATAATCGAGGCGGATCGGCCCGATCGGCAAATTGTAGCGCAACCCGGCGCCGATCCCGTAGCGCAGGTCGTTCAACCCGGGCGAGCGCGCGTCGGGCAGGAGGTTGCCGGCATCCACGAAAACCGCGCCTAACAATTCCCCATAGAGCGGAAACGTGTACTCCACATTAAAGGTAGTAAAAAACTCGCCGCCGATCGGGTTCCCGCTTCGATCATGCGGTCCGAGATTGCGCTCGTCGAAGCTGCGCACGGTGGTGCTTCCGCCGCTGAAAAAGCGTTCATCGATCGGGATCGCCAGAACCGCGCCCGTCCCTCCGGTCTTAAGCGGATAGACCACGCCGCTGCGCGCGCCGAAGGCGAGGAGGCTGCGCTCAAACCACTTTTGCAAAGCCGACTTCTCCAGATCCTCGCCAAAAAGAGCGACTGGCTCCGGGGCGAACGAAAGGTAATAGCTGACCCGCGCCGTCCCCCGAATAAAATCAATATCGCTCCCGATCGCGCTTGTCGCCAGATCGGCGGTGTTATCGAAAACAAAACCGCGCGGCGCGACGAGCGGGTTTTTGCGCAGATCGAGCGTCTGCGTGATTCCGATCGCGCTGACGAAGTAAGAGGTGCGGCCGAGCAACACCGGATCGATCGTTGCACTCGTCACTTCGACATGGCGCGACGAGTAAACGAGGCCGACCTCATATTGGTCGGTAATTTTGCGAGTGAGAGAAAAGCGGCCGCCCAGCTCAAACTTCGAATAGCCATCGAAATCGTAGGTCAGCGCCGAGAGCCGCATTTTGTAGGCGTAATCGGTGTCGAAGAGATACGGATCCTCGAACGTGAATTCGCCCTTGTAGCCGCGCTGCGAATACTCGACCGAGGTCGTGATCGGCCGGCCATAACCGAAAATGTCGCGATTCGCATACGACGCCCCGACGATCGCGCCATCGAAGGAGCCGTAACCGATCGAGAAGCCGAACTCCTGCGGCTTCGCTTCTTCGACATTGATGTCGAGGCGCAAGAGATTGCCGCCGATTGGCGTCGGCTTGATCTTGAGGATGTTGAACAAGCTCGTCCGCATCAGTTCGCGAAATCTTTTGTCGAGCGCCTCCGGGCTGTAGGGCCGGCCGCGGAATTTTCGAAAACGCTTCGCGAGATAGCTCGGCCGCAATTGTTTCGTCCCGCTCACCGTCGTGCCGTCGAAGTGATAGACCGCGCCGGGTTCAACCGTCACCCGCACCGGCACACGTCCGTGAATCGCAAGGGTCGGTTGGCCGATCGCGTCCACCTTCACCGCAAAGTAACCGCGCGTTTTGTAATAGGCCTGCAAGCGCCGCGGGATATCCGCCAGGCGCGCCTCGGTGTAAGGTCGGCCGAGCAAGTCGAGCATCTGGCCGCGCAGCGCTTCGCCGCCGTAAATCGTCGGGCCGACAAAGTTGATGTCGCCGAAGAAATATTGCTGGCCCTCATGCACGACGAGCCGGACGTCGACGAGGTCGGGTTGAGTGTAGTCGAAGGCGGGCTTCTCGATCGTGCAGTTGATAAAGCCTTCCGAATCGTAAAAGCGTCGGACCAGATCCGCCCCCTCCTCGATGTCGGTGCGGACGAACGGCAAAGGCGATTGCGCCTTGGAAAAACGCTCCTGGGTCGGGCCGACCGCATATTCACGAAGCTTCCGTTCCGGCAACTGGCCGGCGCCGACAAAAATAATCCGGCCGAGGTGCACGAGCGGGCCCTCCACGATATCGAGACGCAATCGATTCCCACCTTCGAGCGCATAGCTCACCTGCACCTTGGCGTAGCCGTGCTTCTTGTAATAGAGCTCGAGGAAGAAAGCCGCGTCGTCGCCCCGCGCCGTCGTTAGGCCAAACTGCTCGATGGTCGCGATCTGCTCCTTCAACTGCGAACGGAGCGTCTTGTCGTCAAAGGCCTGGTTGCCGCGAATTTCGAGATTGGCGCCCTGCGCGATCTTCTCCTGCTCTTTCGCTACGACCTTTTCCTGCTCTTTCCTTTCCTTCTGCCGCGGGAGCTCGACCGCATCCTGCGCAAGCACGAGTCCACTCGTTAGGCAAAAAAGAACAATGAAAGTCGCGATCCCGGACCCGCCGCGGCGGGTCCCTCCGGAGGGACGAGCTTCCGCTCGTCCAGTTTCTGCGTATCGGCTCCATTTCCTCATCTCGCCCTAACGGAATCGAATCAGGTATTTCACGAGGCCGCGAAAATCCCCGCCCACCCCGATGTCGCCTATCAGCACGACGTTGTCCGTCATCTGAAAGCGGGCGGTCGCACTTTGCTGACCGGTGCGCGGATCGACATTGCCAAACTCCACGTCGAGCCGGTTGAAAATCGAGTCGGTGTTGGCCACTTCGTCGCCCTTCTTAAAAACTTTCCGGTAAAGCTGTTTCACGAGCAGGATGGCGGCGCGGCCGGCGAGCACGTTGCCGCTCCCGGTCAGTTCCTCGCGCGTCACCCCGGTGGCGAGAAGCGAAATGATCTCCTCCTGCGGCAGCGGCGGCTCGCTACTGAATACCGCCTCCGGCGCGAGCGCGGTCCCGTAAACGAAAACGTGAATGGTGTAATCGCGCAGGAGCGAAGTGCCGTGCAATTCGATCCGCGGATTAAGCGGATCGTCCGGCTCGAAATAAAGAAGCCCGTATTCGATCGTGAGCCGGCTGAAGGGTAGCGTGGCTTCGAAATTGGAAAGCCGCACCTGGCCTTGCAGAGCGGGATGCAGCCCGGTGCCGCGGAGTTTCATGTCGATGATCGCCGCGCCGGTGGCGAGATTACCGCGGATGAGAAACGGATCCTTGCTCTTGATCGTGAGATCGAATTTCCAGTCGCGCAGCGGCGG
>JBDTCM010000316.1:0-8412 GCA_039923575.1 Chthoniobacterales bacterium | reverse complement strand
AATCGGAAGTCAGTCATCTTGACTGACTCGGCAGATAGGCTTCCAGCCTGTCTGCACCGAAGAACCGACCGGCTGGAAGCCCGTCGGCCGAGACAGACAGGATGTCTGTCTTCCGCTAAAGCCAGGGCGTGAGCTGGCGCTCGATTTCCCGGGTGAATTCCACCCGGCAGAATTCGCCCGCGTCGATCCTCACGATCCTGCCATCCGCGCCCATCATCATGAGGGTGACGGGCTGGGAGCCGGGCGAGGACTCCAGGATCTCGCGCACCTTTCGCAACTCATCGGCGGCCGCGCCCGCCGCGAATCGCAAGGTCAGCGGCGCTTCCTCGCGCACTCGCGACGCGCCATTGGTGTCCGCGCCGTTCGTCTCCGCGCCATTGGTCGGCGCGGGAACGGCGGCGGCGCTTTCGGGCGTCAAAATCTTCACCTTCTGCGCGGTCGCGCGGACGGTGTCGTCGCGCTTGTCGAGCGTGCCGCGGATCGCGATGACTGTGCCGGGCTCGAGTTTTCCCGCGACCGGGACATAAGTTTCATTCCAAAGCACCACTTCGAGCGTGCCGGTCAGATCCTCGAGAAAAACCACGCCGAAAGGTTTGCCCTCCTTTTTGGTGAACTTGCGGTCGACCTGCGCGATCGCGCCCGCAATCGTGAAGGTGGCGCGATCCGTCAGTTCGCCTAACGATGAGATCGCCTGGTATTTTCCGCTCGCGAAAAGGTGCGCGTAAGCGTCGAGCGGATGGCCGGTGACGTAAAAGCCGAGGAGTTCTTTCTCGAAGGACATTTTCTCGCGCTCGGTCCATTGCGGGTAGTCGCTGTTTTTTGGCGTGATGACCGGAGGCGGGAGATCGCCAAAAAGTGAAACCTGGCCAGCCGCGCGATCGCGATGGGATGAGGCCGAGGCGGCGAGGGTTTCCTCGATGCAGGCGAAAAGCTCGGAGCGATCGCGACCGAGAAAATCGAAGGCGCCGGCTTTGACCAGGCTCTCAATGATCTTGCGGTTGGCGAGCCGCGAATCGAGCCGGCTGCAAAAATCCTCGAGCGAAGTGAAGTCCCCTCCCCGTTCGCGCTCCGCGATGGCCGCGATCATCGCGCCTTCGCCGACGTTCTTGATCGCCGCGAGGCCGTAACGAATGGATTGTAGCGGCGCTCTGTGAGCGCCGGCCTCCTCACGCGTCGTTTCGCCAGCCTCGCCCTCTCGGCGGTCATAGACCGCCGCTACAGAAATCTCCGGCGTGAACTTCAAGCTGCTCCGGTTCATATCCGGCGGCAGGATGGGGATGTCCATGCGTTTGCACTCGCCGACGAAGACCGAAATTTTGTCGGTGTTGTTGATCTCGTTGCTCAACAGGCCGGCCATGAACTCAACCGGGTAGTGCGCCTTCAGAAAGGCGGTCTGGTAGCTGATCATCCCGTAGGCCGCGCTGTGGCTCTTGTTGAATCCGTAGCCGGCGAATTTCTCCAGCAAATCGAAGATCTTGTTCGCCTTCTTATCCGGGATTTTGTTCGTGCGCGCGCAGCCCTCAATGAAGTTCTTTCTCTCCTTCGCCATCTTCTCCTTGTCCTTTTTCCCCATCGCGCGACGGAGGAGATCGGACTGGCCTAACGAATAACCGGCGAGCCGGTTGGCCGCCGCCGTGACCTGTTCCTGGTAAATCATGACGCCGTAGGTGTCGGCGCAGACCTCCTCGAGGAGCGGGTGTTCGTAGCGGATTTTCTTCAGGCCTTTCTTGCGCTGGATGTAGTCGCCGATCAAATCCATCGGGCCGGGGCGATAGAGCGCGATCAGAGCCATGATGTCGTCGAGCTTCTGCACGTCCAGCTGCTTTGAGACGCTGGTCATGCCGCCCGATTCCATCTGGAAAAGGCCGATCGTCTCGCCGCGATTGAAGAGGGCGAAGCTCTCCGCGTCATCGAGCGGGATGTCCTTGAGCGAAAAATCCGGCGCGCGCTGGCGAATCAGCGTGAGCGTGTCCTCGATCACGGTCAGCGTCTTGAGCCCGAGGAAATCCATCTTCAGCATCCCGAGATCGGTCAGCGGACCCATCGCGTACTGACTGACGATATCGTTGCCCTTCGAGTCGCGGCAGAGCGGGACGTATTCCGACAAATCGCGATCGCCGATCACGACCCCGGCGGCGTGGACGCCGGCGTTGCGGGAAAGGCCTTCGAGCAAACCGGCGTATTCCCAAAGCTGGCGCGTGGCCGGCTCGTTCTCGATCGCTCGTTTCAAGTCCGGCGTTTTTTCCGCAGCCTGCGCGAGCGTGATGTTCAACTCGTTAGGAATCATCTTCGCGATCCGGTCGCAGTCGCCGTAGCTCAGGCCCATGACGCGTCCGACGTCGCGCACCACGCTTTTCGCTTTCAGTTTTCCGAAGGTGATGATCTGCGAAACGCGACGTCCGCCATATTTTTCCCGGACGTAGGCGAGAACCTCGCCACGTCGCGCTTCGCAAAAATCGACATCGATATCGGGCGGCGAAACGCGCTCCGGATTGAGGAAACGCTCGAACTGCAAACCGAACTTGAGCGGATCGATGTCGGTGATTTCGAGGACGTAAGCGATGAGCGATCCGGCCGCGGAACCGCGTCCCGGGCCGACCGGAATCCCGTTTTGCTTGGCGAAATGGATGAAGTCCCAGACGATCAGGAAATAGCTGACGAAGCCGGTTTTCTCGATCACGTCGAGTTCCTTGTTGAGGCGGGCGAGCAGATCGGCGTCCGTCGCGCCGCGATCGCCGAAGCGCTTCCGCATTCCTTCCGCGCAGAGTTCGCGCAGATATTGGCGGCGCGTCTTGCCTGCGGGCGCTTCGTATTCGGGGAATTTGGAGGTTCCAAAATCCAGCTTGAGATCGCAGCGTTCCGCGACCGCGACGGTATTCGAAATCGCTTCCGGATGATCGGGAAAAAGCGCGCGCATTTCCGCGGCGCTCTTGAAATAAAGCTCCGGGGTATAACGCATCCGTTTTTCGTCGTGCACCATTTTCCCGGTGCCGATGCAGATCATGACGTCGTGCGCTTCATGATGACTGCGCTCAAGAAAATGGACGTCGTTCGCCGCGACCAACCCAAGCCCGAACTCACGCGCAATCGCGGGCAGGGCCGCGTTGCATTTCCGCTGCGCCTCAAGGCCATGATCGTGCATCTCGATAAAGAAATTTTCCGCCCCAAGAATGTCGCGATAGGTCGCGGCGCTGGCTCGCGCTTTGTCGAGCTGATCGGCCTGGAGCGCCATGTTGATCTCGCCCTTCAGACACGCGCTCATCCCGATTAACCCCTCGCAGTGCGCGGCGAGCAGCTCCTTATCGATGCGCGGCTTGTAATGCATCCCTTCGAGATGCGCGGTCGACATCAGCCTAACGAGGTTGCGATAACCGGCTTCGTTGCGCGCCAGAAGAGTAAAATGATGAGCCGCGTCCCGCTGCGAGCTCGGCCGGTCCTTGATCGCGCCCGGTGCCACGTAGGCCTCGACGCCGATGATCGGCTTGATCCCGGCTTCCGTCGCGGCCTGGTAAAATTCAATCGCGCCGTGAAGGTTGCCGTGATCGGTGATCGCGACCGCCGGCATTTTCATTTCGACCGCTTTCTCCATCAACTGCTTCATCCGCACCGCGCCATCGAGGAGCGAATACTCGGTGTGGAGATGAAGATGGACGAAGGAGTCGGCGGGCATGTGCCGTCACTATAAACTCGGCACCGGAAGCGGCAAGAAATCGGCGCTTCAATGCAGGTAAAGCACCAGCCCGGATTTTGCCGGGACGCTGATCTTGCCCGTGACGAAGCCTGATTGCGCCGCGCCCTGCGCATCGAGCGCGACCGACCAACTGCCGCCCTGCGGCGTCACTTCCGCTGCTTCGCTGTCGCTGTTGAGAATGACGCAGGCGCGGCTCCAGGTTTCGCCGGGAACGCCGGCGCCGTTGATCGTGAACAGGAGCAGCTTCTCGTTAGGCAAGTCGGTGAATCTTACACGTGAAGCCACCTGCTCGCGCGTGCGCAGACGAAAGAGCGGATGCGCTTTTCGCAAGGCAATCAGGTCGCGGACGTAGTGAAAAAGAGCGAGGTGCGTTTCCTTCAGTTCCCAGTCCACTTGATTGACGGAATCGGGCGCGTTGTAGGAATTGTTGTTGCCGCCTTTTGTGCGCGCGAATTCCTCCCCGCCCTGGATGAAGGGCACGCCCTGGGAAGTGAAGAGCGCGAGGTAGCCGAGCTTCATCGTTGCCTCGCGCAACTGCTCGCTCGCGCCCGGCATCGATGCCTCCAGTTTGTCCCAGAGGACGAGATTGTCGTGGCAGGTCATGTAGTTGATCGACTGGGCCGGTGACGCCAGCCAGCTGGTGCTGAGCATCGCGGTCTTGAGCTCGGCGCGTTTCGAGCTGTCCTGAATCCAGCCTGGACCGTCGCCGTTGGGGTAACCTTTGAGCGCGGTGCGGAAATCGTCGTTGAAGGCGCCGATCGGCTGCACCTTGCGCATCGCTTCCTTGTCGGTGCCGTCGCGCAGCGGCGAGTCGCCCGCTCTCCATGGTTCGCCGTAGAGCAGGAGGCCCGGTTTGATCGCGCGCAATTCGCGCTCGGCCTGGCGCATGGTCGGTTGATCGATCAAAGCCATCAGATCGATGCGGAATCCGTCGATGCCGTATTCCTGCACCCAGAATTTGAGCGAATCGATAATCAGTCGGCGCGCCATGGGCGCCTCGCTGCGGAATTCGTTGCCGCAGCCGGAACCGTTGGCGAGCGCGCCATTGGGCAGATGCCGATAATAGTATTGCGGCGCGATGGCAAAGAAGGACGCGTTCCCGGAAGTGTGATTGTAGACCACGTCCATGACCACGCCGATGCCGCGGGCGTGGAGCGCGTCGACCAGCTTCTTGAATTCGCGCACCCGGCTGTCGTTATTCGGATTGGTCGCAAACATTCCTTCGGGCGAAAAAAAGGCGCTCGTGATGTAACCCCAGTTGTAGTCGCCCGTGCTTTCGTCGTTCTCGAAATCCTGCATCGGCAGGAGTTCGACGTGGGTCACGCCCAGCTCGCTTAAATGATCGAGCGCGGTCCGGACCTGCTCGTCGTTAGGCAAATGCGTCTTCGCTTCGGTCCAGCCAAGGTAAAGCCCGGCGTGTTGCACACCGGAGTTGGGATCGATCGTGAAATCGCGCACATGCATTTCGTAAATGACCGCGTCGGTCGGTGACTGGAGCGGTGGGCCGGCGCGCGGCGGCGGTGGCATTTCAGTAATCCGGCCGCGCGTGCTGCTTGCGACGGAATTTGTCGCGTAGGGATCGAGCACCTCGCGTTTCGGATCGAGGCCGGGTCCTTCCAGCACGTAAGTATAGAATTTGCCGCGCAAGTTTCCGCTGACTTTCAATTCCCAGAGGCCGTTCTGCGCCTGACGCAAGGCGCTTTCAAGTCTGCCTGCGTCACCTTCGGCTTGATCGTAAAGGACAACGCGCACCGCCTTCGCCGTCGGGGCAAAAAGCCGGAACGTCGTGGCCTGACGAGTGAAGAGCGCGCCGAGCCCAGTGTTGATTTCTTCCCGGCTGGCCTCGCGCACGAAATCCGGCTCCGCGCTCAGTTCCTCAGACGGCACCGTCGTCTCCGCGACTTTGGCTTCCGCTTCGGCCTGGGTCAGGGCAGCGTCCGCGCGCAGAACCAAATCCGTCGCGGCAATTGGGAGACGCTTCTTTCCGCCGAGGAAATCGACGGTCACTTCGCTCTCGGTGAGGTCTATGACCTTGACGGCCGCGCCGGCCGGAACCTTCACAGATCCGACGCGCTTGCCTCGGGAGACGGCAGGAAACTCCATGGCTTCAAGCAGTTTCACTTCCTGCGGCCAGCGCTCCTTGTGTTCGATCAGCCAGACGATCGGGTCGGGCCGCGGGGTGGGCGTCGCGCTTAGTGTCGGACTCGCCTCGACTGTCGGAGTGGGCGTTGGCGATGCCAGCACAGTCCGCACGGGTGCCGGCTTCGGCTGGAAGAACTGATGCGCGAGGGCGCTCAGCCGCGCCCACGTTTGCAACGGCGGTTCCTGCCAAGTGGTACATGGCGTAGCAGAAGGCGCCGACCACGAGCATGCTAAGGACGAGCAGAATCGTCCCGCAACCCGGACCGTCGGATTTTTTTTTGCGGACTCGTTGCGGCGGCGGCGCTGCGCTGGACCGAGATGGGTGGGACGCTTGCGGGACGCTTAAAGACCGGCCGCAGGTTGGACACGCCAGCGAACGACCGGCCCACCCGTCATCCAGCTCGACGTGCTGATTGCAGTGCGGGCAGGTTGCTTTCATCGCGACGGAAGGCAGCGCTGTGCTCGGTCAGGCCGGGGTGGCCACAAGCAAACCGCTATTTCACTTCGACGACGGAATTCCCCGAGCTGTCTTTCTCGCTCGTGCCGGGATCATTTTCCCAACGGCTGCCATTGACGACAAACTTGTAGGAATGACGGCCCGCGGGGAGTGTCGTTTCCGTCTTCCAGACACCGTCGTCGCCTTTGGTCAGCGCATATTTGGAATCAGTGATGGTCCCGTCTTTGTTATCGCCCCAGTTGTTGAAATCGCCCGCGAGATAAACGCTGCTGGCGTCGGGCGCGGTGAAATGAAAGGTGACCGCCTGGCCGCTTTTCTCCTCGGTCTTTTGCTCCGGAGTTGACGCAGAACCGGACGCGGCCGGCGCGGCGACATCGCCGCTGTCGGTGATCGCGATGAGTCCGTTGCCGTCGCTATCTTTCGTCGCCCATTCAGGGGCGAACCGCCCCTCCTTTGTTCCTCCGAGATTGAACTTAAATGTATGCGTGCCCTGGCTCAGGTTGACGGTTTTGTGCCAGACGCCGTTGGCATCGGGGCCGTCCATTTTATGTTTGGCCTCGCTAATGCTTCCATCAGTGTTGTCGGCCCAGTTGTTGAAATCGCCCGCCAGATAGACCGCGGAAGCCCCCGGGGCCGAGCATTGGAAGAGAATGCCTTCGTCCGTTTTTTTGGCCGCGAGATCGCTGCTCTGGGTCGGATTGTCCGCCCGGGCGACCGTGGGCAAAGCGCCGAGCGTGAGCGCGAGGACCAAAGATGCAAGACCAGCAGGCCGGAAATTGCGGGGAAGTGGGAAGAGTGAAGTGTTGCGCGACATGTTCATAAATTTCCACAATCGTATCGGCCGCTTGCGATTCGTCCAAAGATAAAAAATCGGCACTTGCACTGCACCCGCATTCTCTGATTTTCTACAGCGAGTCCGATTGAAATTCCGCCCGATGCCTCCACTGTAATGCCAATGAAAAAACTCGAAGCGATCATCAAGCCGTTCAAACTCGAGGAAGTGAAAGAAGCGCTCGCCGAGCTCGGCATCGAAGGAATGACGGTGACGGAGGTGAAAGGCTTCGGGCGCCAGAAAGGGCACACCGAGATTTACCGCGGGAGTGAATACACCGTCGATTTCCTGCCGAAAGTGAAGGTGGAAGTCGTGCTCGCCGACGACATGGTGGACAAGGCCGTCGCGGTAGTGGTGAGCGCGGCCAAGACGGGCAAGATTGGCGACGGTAAAGTTTTCGTTCTCCCGGTCGAGCATGCGGTCCGCATCCGCACCGAAGAGATCGGCGAGAAAGCCGTTTAGCGAGATTTACAATTTTTTAACAAACGACGAAGCCCGAATAACCTAGATAACGGTTGTTCGGGCTTTGTCATTTCACCTTCAACCCTTCGCTCTTCCTATGCCTAACGATAACAAAAAAAACGCCTCCGACGTCAGCAAAATGATCAAGGACTACGAGGTCAAACTCGTGGACTTCAAGTTCACCGATCTGCCCGGTGCCTGGCAGCATTTCACCACCACCCTGACCGAATATAACGAGGATATTTTCACCGAGGGCCTCGGCTTCGACGGCTCCAGCATCCGCGGCTGGAAAGCAATCAACGCTTCCGACATGCTCGTCATCCCGGATCCGTCGAGCGCGTGGATCGATATCTTCAATGCCGAGCCGACGCTCAGTCTCATTTGCACGATCGTCGAGCCGATCACGCGCGAGCCCTACAATCGCGATCCGCGCGGCGTGGCGGAAAAAGCGGAAGCGTATCTGCAAAGCACCGGCATCGCCGACACCGCGTTCTTTGGACCGGAAGCGGAATTCTTCATATTCGATGACGTGCGTTTTAGCTGCACCGGGAACAGCGCCTCCTACATGGTCGACAGCAGCGAGGGGCATTGGAACAGCGGCCGGGAGGAGTTTCCGAACCTCGGCTACAAGATCCGCGCGAAGGAAGGTTACTTCCCGGTCGCGCCGACGGATCAGCTCCAGGATTTGCGCAACGAGATGTGCCTCGAACTCGAGAAAGCCGGCATCCCGATCGAGCGCCAGCATCACGAGGTCGCCACCGCCGGGCAGGCGGAGATCGATATCCGTTTCGCGCCGATGAAGCAGATGGGCGACTGGATGCAGTATTA
>JBDTCM010000315.1:0-3152 GCA_039923575.1 Chthoniobacterales bacterium | reverse complement strand
TTCAAGGTGGGCGATCGCGATGTTCTTTTCATCGAGCACAACGGCAGCCAATTCATTCCCTTGGTGGGGATTCAACACGGGCGCTTCCGGGTGCAGAAAGATGACACCCTCCTGACTGGCGAGAATCAGCCGCTCGCCGATGTGAGTCAGCTCGGGAAGGATGAAATGACGATGGCGCGTAGCCGACCCGCGCTCTCCCTGCGCGATTTCAAGGCCACCCTCCGGACCCGAGTCCGCGAGCAGAAGGCGAACACCCCCTGACGCGGGCACGTGCTCCCTGCGATCCTCCTGTTGGAGGGACGGGCTCCGTCCCGTCCGTGTTTGATCACGGCCTAAACGCAAGAGACTCGGACGACACTGAGGTCGTCCCTCCAGCATTGCGCAGCTGAAACTCAAGCGTCCGGATTCGGCTCGTTAGGCTGGCGTTTCCAGAGCAGAAACGCGGGAAAGCCGCTCAGCACGATGGCGAATCCAATGCCGCAAGTGGCCGGCGCGAGAATGGCCAGATCGACGATGAGCAGAAGCGCCAGGGCGATGGCAACGATCGGCACGAGCGGGTAACCCCACGCCCGATAAGGGCGCGGCGTGTCGGGATTTTTGCGGCGCAGCACCATGACCGCCGCCACGAGCAGGACATAAAAAACGAGATCGGCCGCGACGATGTATTCGAGCAATTGGGTGTAGACATTGCCGTAGTGCACCACGCCGGCGGTATCGGTGCTGACCGTCCGCGGTAGCGTCAGGAACGCCGCCCAGATTCCCTGCGCGACCAGCGCGGCGGCCGGCACCCGTTGCGCGTTGGTGCGCGCGATCGCCTGGAAGAACAACCCGTCGCGCGCCATCGCGTAGTAAACGCGCGCGCCGGCGAGGATGAGTCCGTTATTGCAACCAAAAGTCGAAATCAGAATCGCGGCCGCCATCGCGCTCGCGCCGGCCGGACCCAGCACGGCCCGCATCGCCGCGACCGCGACCCGGTTTTGCGGGGCATGCGCGATTTCGCCGAACGAAAGGGTGGCGACATAGGCGAGGTTGGCGAGAACGTAGAGCGACACGACCACGCCGCAGCCGATGAGGAGCGCGCGCGGCAGGGTCTTGCCGGGATCGCGAATTTCGCTCCCGGTGAAAGTGATGTTCGTCCAGGCAGTCTGGGCGAAGAGCGGGCCCACCATCGCCTTGCCGAAAATGAGAATGAGCGCGAGCGCGCCCACCATCGTCAGGCCGGGCTGCGCGAGCTGCGGCGTCCAGCCGTTGGCCCACGATTCCCACCAGGCGGAGGAACGAGCCGCGCAGGTCGCTTTCCAGCCTAACGAAAGGCCGATCACGATCAGGCCGAGCAAGGCCGCCGTCTTGGCGAAGGTGAAGGTGTTTTGCACCAGCTTGCCGATCGCAAGCCCGCGCGTGTTCACCCAGGTGAGGAGGAAAATGAGGAGGACCGCGACGAGTTGTTCGGTCGAGAGGCTGATCGCATACGCCCCGAAAAGGTGGATCGGTTTGACGAGATAATGTTCCGTCGCGATTGTCGGCAGAAAAACCCCGGCGAACTTCGCGAACGCGATCGCGACCGCAGCGATGGTTCCGGTTTGGATGACGAGAAAAAGCGTCCAGCCGAAAAGGAAGCCGATGGACGATCCGTAAGCCTGGCGCAGGAAAACATACTGGCCGCCCGCCCGCGGCAGCATCGCCGCCAGCTCGGCGCAGCAGAGCGCGCCGGTGATGGTCATGAGCCCAGCCATGGCCCAGGCGAGGAGGAGCCAGCCGGGCGCTCCGATCAGGCGGGCGGATTCGGCCGAGGTGATGAAAATGCCCGAGCCAATCATCGAGCCCATCACAATCATGGTGGCGTCGAGCGGCCCCAGCCCGCGCACCAGCTTGTCGTTAGGCGTTTCCATTGCTCAGGCGAACGGTGCCGCGACGGCGATGCCGGCTGCGGTCAGGTGGGTGCGCAGCTTTCGTGCAAAGTGGACCGCGTCCGGAGTATCGCCGTGCACGCAAATCGTATCGGCCTGAATCGCGAGGTCGCTCCCGTCGATGGTGCGGACGACGTTTTCGCGCAGCATGCGCAAGACCCGCTCGGCCGCATCCTCGGCGTCGTGCAGGAGAGCATTGGGCTGGGTGCGCGGAACGAGCGCGCCGTCGGGCTGATAATTGCGATCGGCAAAAACTTCCCGCGCCACGCGCAGCCCGATTGCTTCTCCCGCCTGCGCGAGGGCGCTGCCGTCCGGGGCAAAGAGAATGAGCGTGCGATCGACCGCGAGGAGCGCATGTGTCACCGCCTCCGCCAGCGCCGGATCGCGTGCCGCCATGTTGTAGAGCGCGCCGTGCGGCTTGATGTGATTTGGGCGCACGCCGAGCGAAGTCGCGGTCGCCTGGAAGGCACCGACCTGATAGGCGACGAGGGCAAAGACCTCGTTAGGCGTGACCGGGAGTTCGCGGCGGCCAAAGTTTTCCCGGTCCGCCAGGCTGGGATGCGCGCCGACCGCGACGCCGGCCGCGTGCGCCGCCCGGATAGTGGCTGTCATGCTGATGGGGCTGCCGGCGTGAAAACCGCAGGCGATATTGGCGGAGCTGACCAGCTCGCGCAGTTCGCTCTCGCTCGCCGCGCCTTCGCCCAAATCCGCATTCAAATCGACTGACAGGTTCATTCGCGGCGCAGAGCAAGGCCGACGCGAAAGCGCTGCAAATCGTTTTCGCGTTCGGCGAAAAGGGCGCCCGCCTCAGCTGGTGTCACCTCCTCGAAACGGACGGTGTCGTGAGGCCGAAGCTGGGCGGCCTGCGGCAGATCCACCGTGATCACGTGCGCGATCTTGGGATAACCGCCGATCGTTTGGCAATCCCCGAGCAGGACAATCGGTTGTCCGTCGTGGGCCACCTGCACGGTGCCGGGAACCACCGCCTCGGAGGGCAACTCCCAATCGTTCGTGCGCTTAAGCGGCGCGCCTTCCAGGCGCGCGCCCATCCGGTCGGCCTGCGCGCTGACCGTGAAGGGTTGACTGAGAAAAGCGACCTGCGCTTCCCGGACAAACTCGTCCCATTCCGCTCCATGGAGGATGCGCAGGACTGGGATGCGCGCCGCGGTCTGGGTCCATTCCGCCGGCGCGCTCCAAGGCGCGAGCCGCACCGCCTCCGTCATAAGCGAGGACGCCTCGCCTAAC
>JBDTCM010000314.1:0-3450 GCA_039923575.1 Chthoniobacterales bacterium | reverse complement strand
GCTTGCCTTTCTGTAGTAAAACGACCTGCGGGGTTTCCTGTTTCAACTCGGGATAGAACCGATGGATCGCCCGCATGAAATCCGCCAGATGTCCCCCAACCTCGACGCCGCTGAAGCCGCCGCCAATGACGACCACCGTGAGCAACCGCCGGCGCGCCTCCGCCTCCGACTCGGTCGCGGCGGCTTCAAAATTTCCAATCAAGTCGTTGCCCATGACAATCGCATCCATGACCGCTTTCAATGGATAGCCCCGTGAAGCCAATCCGGGAATCTCCTCCATGTTTGCCACCGAACCGCAGGCCAGCACCAAGTGAGTGTAACTCATAAAAGCCGCCGTTCCGTCCCGGCGGAGGTAGTGCGCTTCGTTCTTTTCGTGATCAATCCGGCTGACGCGCGCTTCCAGCCACCTGGTCCGCCGGGTCAACTCACGGCCAGCCACGACCACGTCCAGAGGAAAAATAGTTCGCCCCACCACTTCGGGAAGCATCGGAGTAAAGACGAGATGATTTTCGGCGCTCAGAACGACTATTTCCGTCGAGGCCGGCAGCAGGCGTTCGAGGTGTTGCGCCAGGGTCACTCCGGCAAAACCGCCGCCTACAATCACAATCCTTTCGGTAGGGTCTGTGGAGGCGGCGTCCTGGTTCGTCATAATCGACCTCCTTGGATCTTGAGTCCAATTGCGGATAATTTCGCGCGGGTGGATTTGTAACCTGGGTGAAGAATTCTTCGAATCCCCAACCCTTCCGCGATCTGGGAGTCCGGCGCGACGCCGGGTTCCTCGCGATAGCCGGGCACTTTCTTCAGGCCATCGCGGCCCGTGCCATACTGTCCGCGAACGGCGTAGAACCGGACGTCGTCGGCGTGAATGGGACGGACCGCGTGCAGCACATCCACCTTCTTGTTGCGAATCTCGTCAGCCTCGAAGGAAACCTTCGTCTTGCCGCCGACCCAGGAGGCCGTTTGCGGATGGAGCAGCTTGCCTTCGCTATCCTGCCGGAGCTCGTCCGTATGATATCGGTTCTCGATGAAAACGGCGCTGGTGTCCCAATTCTCCTTTTCCTGCGGCAGAAAGGTTCCGCGTTCGAGAATGAGAATGCGCTTGCCGCTGGCCGCGAGCCGTTGCGCGAGCGCGCCGCCGCCCGCACCGGTCCCGATGATGATGACGTCGTAGTGATTCATTTGCTCTCGAAGTGAAACTTATGGAGCAGGCGATGAATCATCGGGCTGAGAACCAGGCCGGCAACCACGAGAAAAATCATGCCGGAGAAAAGAGCATAGCAGCCGGCAAACAACTTTCCGCCGTGGGTTTTGAGCTCAGCGACCGGCCCCATCCCGCCCAAAATCATCGAAGCGTTCAAGAATGAGTCCAGCCAATCCATCTTCTCCAGAACGTGGTAGCCCACCATTCCGGCCCGAGTGAGACCGAAGCCAGCAGCAAAGCCGCCAGAACATATCGGGCCAGTCTCAGCCGAAAGGCCCGGGGAGAGAGCAACGGCTGGTTCTTCCGTTCGAAAGGTTTGCGCATCGGCAGCATGAGCAAACTCAGGAAGAAAGCTTTTCCATCGCCTCGCTGTATTCGGCGCGGCGCGCCGCCTTGTTGCAGGCCGCCCGATGCGCGAGCGCGTTTTGCGCGGCCGCGACATTCGTTTCTTTCCCCTGCCAGAGATCGAGGGCCGGCTGTTGAATGGCGCGGGAGAACGAGAAGGCCAGCGCCCACGGCATGCGCGGCTTGAACCGTTGGTTCATCGCGTTCAATCGCGTCGACGCCAGCTCGGCAGACTGGCCACCAGAAAGAAAAGCGATTCCCGGCACCGCCGCCGGCACGGTGCGCAGGAAACAGTTCACCGTCGCATCGGCCACTTCATCCACGCCGTTGTGTTGCGCACAGCCCAATCCCGGAAGCACCATGTTTGGTTTCAGCAGCATGCCTTCCAGCATCACGCGCTGCCGGTTGAGCTGGCCGAAAACCATGCGCAAGGTTCCCTCGGTGACCTCGCCGCAGCGCTGCATCGTGTGATCGCCATCCATCAGCACCTCCGGTTCGACGATCGGAACGAGCCCGGCTTCCTGGCACAAGCCCGCATAACGAGGCAGGGCATGGGCGTTGACCTCGAGCGCCGTCCGGGTTGGAATGCCATTGCCGATGACAATGACCGCGCGCCACTTGGCGAAACGGAGACCGAGCTTCGCGTATTCGATCAGGCGCTCGCGCAATCCATCGAGACCTTCGGTGACTTTCTCTCCTGGAAACGCCGCCAACTCCTTGGCGCCTTTGTCCACTTTAATCCCGGGGATGATCCCCGCTTTCGTCAGAACCTTGAGGAACGGCGTGCCGTCTCTGGTTTGCTGGCGAGTCGTTTCATCATAAAGGATCGCGCCGCTGATCGAGTCAGCCACGCCGGGCGTGGTCACGATCAACTCCCGCCAGGCACGACGCGCTTCCTCCGTCTGCGGAATGCCCAGCTTCGCGAATCGCTTGTGGCAGGTGGGATTGCTTTCATCCATCGCCAGAAGGCCTTTGTCGTCCGCGACGAGGGCCTGCGCCGTTTCTCTCAGCAGCTTCGAATTCATAGATGTTTCCTCAGTTCCTTGTGTCGAGAGATACATTCCCACGACGAGCGTCCTGAGCAAAACGACTACTCAGAATTTTCCGCCGTCGTGCCGGTTGTCTTCTGACAGATTTAATCTTCAGGAGCCAATCCGACCTTTGAGGTCTACGTTGCCGAAGGGCGAGATGAGTTCCAACGTAGTCGTGAAGATGACAACCTGAACCGGTGAAGAAAAGTGTCGGGCAATTCCAAGGGAACGGTAAGCGGGGCAAAGTGGATCCTCCACTTCGCCCTGATCGACCGCCCGCCCAACACCTGCCTCCGGACTGGTCGAGATTCATCTGGTTTTTCCTGATCATCGTTGGCTTGCAGTGGTTCTGGCTGGAGGCGGCGCATCAGCTGACCGTGCAGACGATTACTTACAGCGAGTTTAAGACGATGCTCGCCCAGGGCCGGCTCATGAATGCCACGATCGGGGATTCGGAAATCACTGGCAAAATCCGCGGCGCTCCTCCCGTTGCGGAACAGAAAAAAACAACCGATGAGAAATCTTCTCCGGCTCCCACGGCCACCGCAAACGCGGTCAAGGCTGCCGACGAGAAGAAACTCCCGCAGAATGCGAAACCATCCGGTTCGCAGTCTGCCGCTAAAGAAAAAGCTCCGCCCAAGCCGCCGAGCTTTTTGTTTCGGACTGTCAGCGTGGAAGACCCGAATCTGGTGGACGAGATGCAAAAGGCGGGGGTGGGATTTTCCGGCGAGCACCCGAGTTTTCTCTCGCAGTTCCTGTGGTCATGGATCGTTCCGATCGCAGTCATGTTTTTTCTCTGGCAGTTGCTGGCGCGCCGTTTGGGCGGGCTGCGTCAGGGACTCATGAGCTTCGGTTCGAGCAAAGCGAAACTCG
>JBDTCM010000313.1:0-5625 GCA_039923575.1 Chthoniobacterales bacterium | reverse complement strand
ATGATTTGCTGACGCGTTCCGATATCGTCACGCTCCATTGCCCGCTGACGCCGGAGAACTGGCACGTCATCAACCGCGAGGCTCTCGCGAAAATGAAGCAGGGCGTCATGCTCATCAACACCAGCCGCGGCGCGCTGGTCGACACCGTGGCGGTGATCGTGGCGCTGAAGAGCGGGCGGATCGGATATCTTGGCCTCGATGTCTACGAAGAGGAGGAGCAGATTTTTTTCGAAGATCGCTCCGGCCTGATTATCAGCGACGACGTTTTCGCACGGCTGCTCACTTTCCCGAACGTGATCATCACCGGGCACCAGGCCTTCTTCACGCGGGAAGCCCTCGCCAGCATTGCCGCCACGACCGTGCAGAACATGACCGAGTTCGCAAGCGGACGCGCTTCCGGAAACGAGCTGCAACCTGCGAGATCTTAGTGCGCCCGGGACGCCTTTGGGATCGTGGGGTCGGAAACGGAGCCTAGTTCGTCACCGGCATTGCGCAGCATGAAGTGTCAACTTTAACCGAGCTCGCGCTTGCAACCGTCGCCGCGTCGTCCCCTTTCATTGTCTGCCCACCATCAACTTTCTTGACTTCCGTTTTCTCGATCCACTCGTCGGTCACGCCGTCGAGGTGCGCGAAGGCGCGCTTGGTTAGCTCCTCGACGTTAGTGGTAGACGCGAGCATGCCGGCCGCTCGCATTTCCCTGGCGGCGGTGGCAACCGAGGCTTCGGCGCGGGAAACGCTCGGGATGTAGCTCAACTTGGAGAGAGCGACTGCGTTCAATTTCGGGTTGGAGGCGAGATACTTCTTCTCGACCGACATCTCCGCCGCGGCCGCCGGATTGGCTTCGACATACTTGGCTCCCTTCAACAAGGCGCGCGTCGCGGCCGCGGCAGCTTTTGGATTGGCGGTGAGCCACTTCCCGTTGGCGATGACCTCGCAGCAGTACTCATCCTTGTAACCTTCATCGACCGCCTGGTCGGCAACGTTTCGCACTTTGCCACTGGTCAGCAACATGCTGCCGATAGGTTCGGAATCAGCTACCGCGTCCACTTCGCCTTTGTCGATGGCGAGGCCGAGCTCGCCTACCGGAAACACCTTCCACTCGATTTCCTTGCTCCCATCAATGCCATGGCGTTTGAGAACGCGATTGGCATAGACAAAGGGTGGTGTTCCCATCCCGGGCACACCGATGCGTTTGCCACGCAGTTGTTCGACGGTTGTGATATCGCTCTTGGCCGCAGCCTGAACGCGCAGGCAGCCGGTGTGAATGCCGCCAGTGAACTTGACGTCGAGCCCCTGCTCGATCGGCTTGAGGAAATACATCACGAGATGCTGAGTGATGTCGTAGCCGCCCAAGGCGAGGGTGTCCTTGTAGTTTTTCCAGTCGCACTTGATCAGCTCGACATCGAGTCCTTCGTCCTTGAAGTAACCGTTCTCGACCGCGCTGAAGATGGAGGCTTCGCAGGTCAGGCCGATGTAGCCGACCCGGACCTTGTTCGATTCTGTCTTGGCCGTGTCTTTCTTACTGCAACCGGCGAGCAGGAGTGTGGCAAGGGCCGCGGTGGTGATGAGTTTGTTTGGGTTCATGATGTTTTCCTCTCGTTAGAAGTAGAACTCGCTCTGGAGATAGAAGAAGTTGATGTCGCTGTCCGGCCCGGTCTGCTGGATAAACTTGCCCGCAAAGAAGCGGGAGAATCCAGCTTCTACGTTGAGGTGCCGGTTGAAGCGATAGTTTGCGACGAGATCGATTTCCGAGCCGACCTCCTTAGAAGTGCCAGGCGCTCCGCGCCGCAGCACCCCGCCGCCGGCGTTGTAGAGGGCGTCCGCAGATTCAGCCCGCCAGAAAAAGTGGCCTTCGGCTTTCAGGTTTAGTTTGTCTCCGGCGCATTTCAGATAAAGGCCGGGATGAAGATCGATGATGTTCTGCCGGCCGATCGCGTCGATGTAGCCAAAATAGGCGTGCCCGAGTGGGAAGAGTTGATTGAATGTGCCGACATCGCCGCCGGCGCCATCATCGCCGCTGGCATAGTCGAACCCGAGCGCAAGTCGGGGCGTTCCGCACGCCTTCTTAAAGGTGTAGCCACCCTCAGTCGCCAGCATCCAGGCGCTGATGTCCCCGGCGCCGACCTGCCCGAATTGATAGGCGTTTTCCAACTCGTAATCGAATCCGTGCGAAGACCCAAAAACGCGGCCGCCGACTGTGTAGCGTTTTTCATGACCTGTGGTGCCGTTAAAAGTCACCGGATCCATCTTGTCCAACCCGAGGAAGTAGAAGTCCCCCGCAATCGGATCGACCGGTTTGCCCTTGGTGGCATAGAGACCGTAAAATTTCGTCTGCCCGTCTGGGACGTCGAACGAGTATTTGTCGACCGGCGAAAATTCAGTCCAGAATCCCTGGCGTTCCAACCATGAGTGTCGAGGATGGCGGTGAACCCATCCCAGTGGCGGTAGGCGTTGCCCCACGGGAGCGGGCTGACGAGGCGTTGTTTGCCAAAGAGCAATCCTTGCTGACCGGCGCGCAGCGTGAAGGTGCCGTCCGCGAACGGGATGTTGACGTCGAGAAAAGCCTGATTCAGATCGATCGAATTGACGTCCGATGGTCTCTTGCCGCCGGGCAGATCTCGCGCGGTTTGGTCCGCGTGAATCCCTTCGACGAAAACCCGGACAAACTTGGTGAGGTGGAGATCGCCACTCAAGAGGAAGTGGTTCAGGAGGTAAGTGGCATCGAGGGCCGGATTGAAATTAAATTCCCGAAGGTCTCGAGCCGCAACCGCCCCGTTCCCGCCAAGGTGAGGTAGACGGAACCGTCGCTATTGAATGCGATGAACTTGATCGGGTCGAAAAAATCGCCCGAGTGCGATCGATCCAGTCCTTTCAGTCCGGACCAATTTTCCTTAAAGCGCAGCAGGTTGATGTAAGCGGGTCTTTTGAACTCGGACTTTTTTTCTTTGGATTTTTCCGGTGACACGCCGGTCTCTCCACCCAGTGCGGAGAGGCCGGGAGAGAGGACAACGGCCGCCAGGATTGCGAAACGAGTGAAGACTTTTGAAGAGATCATAAGGATTTTTCTGACCAGCGATTTCTAGAATAGGACAATAAGGTTATCTTATGGAAGCAAACTTTGTAAGCTTTTTGTCACTCGTCTGCAAGGTTGGATCTGCCCTATTGAGGAGCAGAAATGATTTCCTAGTTGCCTTTCCCGATGCAGGAGCCCTTCGAAATCCGCCAATTACGCTACTTCCTCGAGGTGGCCGATGCGGGCAGCTTCAGCCGCGCGGCCAAGCGCCTCGGCGTGTCGCAGCCGGCGATATCCCAGCAAATGCGCGATTTGGAGGTGGGTCTACGGGCCGTCCTCTTGCAGCGCCGGGGGAGGCGCACTTTACTCACGCCGGCCGGGCTGCTTTTTCAAGAACATGCCCGGGCGATCCTGCGCCAGGTCGATAAATCGTTACCGGAAATCAGCAACGAATCGGGAGAACTTCATGGCACCCTGCGGGTGGGCGTCATTCCGTATCTCGATGTCGCGCTGATGCCGAAATTGCTCGGGCTTTTTGCCGAGGAACACCCGGGGATTGATTTGAGTATTCTGGAGATTTCCTCCACCAATATCGAGACGCTTCTGGAGGAAGGCCGCATGGACGTGGGGCTCGGCTGGGTCACGCGTCATTCGCCCAATCTGAGTTACGAGCATCTTTGCAACGATCAATTCACCGTCGTGGTCGCGGGCGGTCACCCATGGGCCAAACGCCGAATGGTCGATCTCTCAGAACTGCACCTCCAGCGTCTGCTGCAACTGCCGGATAATTACGTGATGCGCCGGATGACGGATGAAATGTTTCGCAACTACCGCATTCGTCCACGCACGGTGGCGGAGATCAATTCGATCGAGACACTCCTTCGCTCCCTTGGTCCATTGAAGGCGATCGCTCTCATGCCGAGGATTTCGCTGCGCGAGGCCGGCGGCTTGGACTTAAAAGCAATCCGTCTCGAGGGCAGGGATCTGGACTTGGAAGTGGGCCTTTTGCGACTGGTCGACTCCGGGACGAACAGCGCCGTCGCGGCCTTCACCAAACTGGCCAAGACGGTAGTCCCGAAAATGGTCGAAACGGCGTAAGCGCGCGCGTGACGCTACGAGGACGTCTCAGCCTGTTGCGCCTTCTGCTCGATGAGCTCACCGAGGGTGCGCAAACTCGCGAAATGCTCGGCGACTAGTTCCTCGTCTTCCACGCGAATGCCGCAGTCGCTTTCCATGAAAGCCACCAGCCGAATGAGGCCGAGCGAGTCGATTTGGAGGGGCTCATCCGGATCACTTACCGGCGGCAGGGGAGCCCGGCTTTCGTTGATATAGTCTTTGAGTTTCTGTGGTATTTCCATGTGTAGTTTGGCTAGTTGAGATTATTTGGCGTCGGCAAGCTCCTGCCGCATGGACGCGGCGCGACATCTGTTTTCATTAATAAAATCGAGATAGAAAATTATCGGCGCGCCGTTCGGCGTCATTTCCCAGAGCACTTTGCGAACCACCGCCTGAAGTTGATGAGCATCATGATTACCAAGTGCAAATTTACCCCCGTTTACAGGTAATGCACTCCGTCTGGCGGTTGGGCGATACTGGAATCTTTCGGCTGATTTGTAAAGTGAATTCCTTCCCTGCCTCGAAATGCACCCGCGCGGCGGAGTGATCTTCGGAGCGCGCGCGGCGGACTCGGCGGAGGGAGGACCGGGCCAATTTCCTGTCCCCACCCGGGGTCGTCCCCTGGGACACCGCGCCTTGGTCGGGCGCGCGGCACTTTTTCAAAAAGTCATGCCGAAAGACCGCCGCTGGTATGGATGTAGCTGTTACAGTGATTATGGATTTTTTCCACCGCCTGCCCATCCTTCGCAAAAGTCACTCGTGGACGGTTCATCTCTTGAGAGTCGCGTCGTGCGCTGGGATCTGCGCGATTTCAAGCCTCTCCGCCGCGGAAGTTCCCCGCGGAGTTTTTTCCATTGCTAACGTCGGCAAGGACCCTCTCCCAGGGGTCCTGGCGAATCCGAATGTCGACGGTATTTCCGTCCGGCAAGACTGGGCTTCGCTGGAACCCACCGAGGGAAATTTCGACTTCAGCTATCTCGATTCGGCGGTCGCTTCCTCCGCTGCTTCGGGGAAAATGGTTCTCTTGCGCATCGGCACCCAGAGTCCAAAACCGGCCTGGGTCAACGCCGCCATCACGGCGGCCGGCGGCACCTTTTTCTCGTTCCTCGACAACGGCACGCCGACCACGATCCCGGTCTTTTGGGACCCAACGTTTCTCGCAAAAAAGAAGGCGATGATCGCCGCCTTGGGCGCGCATTTCACCAATAATCCTTCGGTCAAGGTAGTGGTCGCCAGTTTCGCTAACTCGAGCAGCGAAGACTGGAGTGTCCCCCACACCTCGATCGACGTGGTCAATTGGTTCGCGGTTGGCTACACCACGGACAAGTTTTTGGCGGCCGGCCAGCAAATCATCGACGCAACGATGGTCGCTTTCCCCAATCAGATTGTGACCATGGCGGTGGGCGGGAGCGGCCACGTCAATGGGCTCAACCTGGATCCGACTAACGACTACGCCGCGCGCGCGGCCGTGGCCACGGCGCGCGCCTCCTGGCCCG
>JBDTCM010000312.1:0-3583 GCA_039923575.1 Chthoniobacterales bacterium | reverse complement strand
CAGCTCCGCTTCGCGCGCCGGCGCGATCGGTGCCAGCACCATGAAGTTGGATTGCGGAGTCATGGCGCGTCACTCGAAGATTTCGTCGCCGGTCGGCTCGTAATGCGGCACGGCGTTCTCGGAATGGCGCAGTTTCGAAAGCGTTTCGTACATCCGTTTCCGGGCGCGGCTCTGATTGCCCAGCGGGCGATGTTCCGCAATCGTGTGCCACGGGTTGTAAGAGAGTTTTTTGGCAAACTCCAATTGCGCTCGCGAATCGAATTTTTGTTTCGGCAGGCGCAGCGTGGCGACGGAAACGCGCGGGGACAACTCCTCCGGCCAGAGCACCGCGTTGTTTTCGATCGGCATGAGATGCGGATCGGTCTGGAGCTGGATGCGAAAGTCGAGCTCGACGTCGCCCTCCGCCAGCGCTGCGACCATCGCGTCGCGCAGATAATCGTCCGGCGGCCGCAAAGGCAGGTGTGGAATCGGGGTGCGCCGTTTCGATTTTGGCCTGACCGAGTATTGCATCGCCTGGCCTTCGCCTAACAAGTATGGGACACAGCTGAAGTAAGGCGCTTCCAAAGGGCTGCTCTGGGTCTTGATCCAGAGCGACTGCATGATGAGATCAAGAACGTGCGGGCGGTGGAAGTTCAGGAAATAGAAAATCTGCGCGTTCTTCAGGCTCTCGATTTGCAGCTGTGAGTTCGCGTTCGTGTCGGGCGTGACGAAAGTCGGGGTGGAAACGCCGAACATATCGAGAGTGGATTTTTCCTCCTCCATCAACTTCGGGCCGGGCACGTCCATGAGCTTGATGCTGATGCTCATGAAGCCCACGTCATCGATATCCGGCGTGATGTAGGGACCCGGTCCGGAGAAGCGCACCCAGGCACGATAAGTTTTGGGCTGCGCGTAAATGCCGTGGCGAAATTGGTCGGGGAGATTTTCGTGAATGATGAATTCGCCTCGGACGATGCCGTGCGTTTTGGTGTTGCCGCCGCGTTCCATCCCGCCGGGCTTCCAGAGCTTGCGCATCTGCTTCGCGAAAGTATCGATGATCGAGTCGAGAAAGGCCTCCTCATCGGGGAGCAATTGTTCTTCCGCGCTCCTGAGTCCCTCGTTAGGTCGCTTGCGATTGATCAGGTCGGTCGCGAAACGCGTGAGCGGGTCGCGCAGGAAAGCATCGAAGGCGGGACGAAACCAGGGATCGATCCGGCGCTCGAGATGGAGAAGTTCGGTCAGGAAATCGCTCAGCCCATTGCGAAAAGCGGAGCCGGTATCGGCCGGCGGCATCGGCCGGCTGGTGTTGGAATTGAAAGCCGGCGGCGGGCTCGGAGTGGCTTCGGAAACGTCCGCCATGGCCGCGCGCTCCTCGTTAGGCCGTCTCTGGGAATGCGAGCGCGAAGTCGATCAGGCGCTTCTTGCTCCAGTAAACTTTGCCGAGGTTGGTGCGGGGCGCGACCTCGCGAATCTCATCGCGGATCCAGTGCGCGAGAAGGGAGGTCTCGGAGTAATCGAGCACGATGCACTCCTTGCCGTCGAGCCAGCTCTCGCCTTTGTAGACCTTGGCGATGATCGCGTTCAGGCCGAAAGGGGTGATCTTGTTGCGCAGGACGCCTTTCTCCGGATCGAAGATCTTGCCCTGCCAGGCAAAGTGACTGACAAAGGTCGCGATGTTCTCGCTGTAAGTCGTGCCCGGCGCGACGATCGCGGTGCCTTTTGCTTCGCCCTTTGGAATTTCGCCCGCGGGACTCTTGGTAAACAAATCGTCCAGCTCGGCCTGGGACATTTTCAGCAGTTGCGCAACAGTCATGGGTCTCCTTATTTGTAGGGCGGGCGCTCCGCCTGCCGGGCGACAACGCGGGCAAGCGGAGCGCTCGCCCTACAAACAAGAGTCATCGCTGGCGGTTTCATTCTTAAAAAGTCTTCAGGTATTCGATCAGGGCCCGTTTGTCTTCATCCGGGAGATCGGTGCCAAAATAATGTCCCTCGTCCTCGATGAAATCGGGACATTTGTTGGCCGCGAGCAATTGCGGCACGGTCTTGAGCAATTCCGCGCGGGCTTCTTCCGGCGAGAGATGTTTCGCGTGGATGGCGATGAGGGCTTTGCTCAGCTTTACCTGGAGCGCGGCCAGGTCGCCGAGGTCGGGCTCGAGATTGGCGAGCAGGTTGATGGGCGTGCCTTTAGGGATGGGGCCGAGCTTCACATAACCGTCGTCGCCGGCAAATGCCCGCAGCGGCTTGGGAACAAATTCCTTGCGCAGATGCAGGTTGCATTCGTTCTGGGTGCGCCAGATGGAAGCTTTGCCGAGGCGCTTCTCCGGCCAGAGCAGTTTCTCGGCGGCGTCATTGAAGGCCTCGAGTCGGCCCGCGACGGAGGGATCGCCGGTGAATTTACCGAGCGCGTTGTTGCGCAGGAACGGCGCCGAACTCCACAGACTAACGAGTGAAGCCACACGATAATAGCCGGGACCGGTATTTTTCGCTTTCGGCTCGAACTTGATCGGCTGCGCTTCGTTGAACGGGTTATAAAACTCAACCTCGCCGGGCGGGGCAAGCTCCTTGTAGGTCTGGGAAGAGAAGTTGTCCCAGATGTGACCGGACTTCGCGTTCGTGCCCATGGCGCGCGCGGAGTTGGTCTGGATCTTCGAGAGCGGATAGCGCTTCTCGTTGGAAAGGAAATTGTTCGTGAGAAAGTCCGGCTGTATGACCGCGCTGCGGAACCAGGCCTTGCCGTCACCCGACTCGGGGTCCACGCCCGGCGGCGGTTGTTTGCTCGAGTGACAATAGGCGCAGCTGTTGGCGAAGACCTGCTTGCCGTGGTTCAGGACCGTTTCATCGCTCGAGAGGTAGGCCGCGCCGCCCGGAGCATCAGCGAGGTGGAACGGTTGCAGCTTGCGGAAGAACGCAGCGATGTTGTCGAGACGTTCTTCAGTGGCGCGCCAGAAAACGGAATGCTCGCGCGCGTATTTGATTTCAAAAGGCTGCTGCGCGGTCAGGCCGATGAGGCGGTTGTGCCGGGTGAGCCAATACTCGGAAAACATCCCGATGTTGACATAGACGCGGATGGTGGCGCCGCGGACGCCAACGGAATCGGCCCCGTCCTTGAGGATATGAGGCACCGCCATTTCCTCTTTCTCGCCCAGTAAATCGAGGGCGCCGCCGGCCATTTTTTCCTGGGCGGCGATGCGTTCGCGCTCGGCGAGAAGAAAGATCGGATTGATCGCGTTGGGATTGTTGATGTGATCGGTCGCGATGCGCGAGGTATCGGAGGTGCCGGGCGGCTGCGCTTCCAGTTCCTCATAAAAGAAACCGCCGTTCTCAACGTTAGGCGCAAAGACTTTGCCTTCCCGGATGTATTGGTTGCCGATGGCGGAAGCGAGGTTTTCCCAGCGCGGAGTTTCCGGATTCTTTGGCGGGTTGGATGGATTCGGCGAGATGTGGCAGGCGCCGCAGGAAACACCGACCCGGTACGGCCTGACGAGTTTGTTGTTGCTGTAGTAGGCGGGATCGCCGACGAACTTCGCGCCGTCCCATTTCTTGCGCGCCTCATCGTTGAAATCCGGATTTGGAAAAAGGCGAAAACCGAGAACGCCGGAAGGTT
>JBDTCM010000311.1:0-3617 GCA_039923575.1 Chthoniobacterales bacterium | reverse complement strand
GATCGATCAGGAGGATGCGCTTCGGATAGGTCATTCGCTGTTTGACTAACGAACTCCTATTAAGCATCCGGTATGCCACCGCTTCCCGCGGGACCTACGCGGTCAACTCCGGCTTTTTAAATGGGCTGCCTATGCTTAATTGCTCCCTTGCCGTTATGTCGAACCAAGTGAAGAAGCCCGCTCCCGCAGCGAACTTCGAACAGGCCATGAAACGGCTCGAAGAAATCGTGGAGAAGATGGAGTCGGGCGACCTTCCCTTGGAAGACTTGATCGTGCGCTACGAGGAGGGGATGAAGCTGGTAAAAATCTGCCACGAACGCCTTGCCGCGGCCGAGCAAAGGATCGAGATCATCACCCGCAACAGCGCCGGCAAACCGGTCGTGAAAGAATTTGAACCTGCCGCCCCGACCGCTGTCGGGGCTCCGCCTGAACCAAAAGGAGAACCAAAAAATGTCGATGTTAGCCTCTTCTGAGGCGCCGGTGAAAACGGCGTCTCTCCTCCAGGGAATTCATTCCCCGGCCGACGTGAAAGCGTTACCCGAGGAAAGCCTCCCGCAGCTCGCGCAGGAAGTGCGCGACGAGTTGATCAATGTGCTCTCGGAAACGGGCGGCCATCTCGGTCCGAATCTCGGCGTGGTCGAGCTGACCATCGCGCTCCATCGGGTTTTCTCCACGCCGCACGACAAGTTCGTTTTCGACGTCAGCCACCAGGGCTACGTGCACAAGATGTTTACCGGCCGGCTCGATCGCATTCATACGATGCGGCAATACGAAGGACTGAACGGGTTCCTCCTCCGCACTGAGAGCGAGCACGATGTTTACGGCGCCGGGCACGCGGGCACCGCGTTGTCGGCTGGTCTCGGCATGGCGGTCGGGCGCGATTTGTTAGGTGGGGATGAGAACGTTGTCGTGGTGGCGGGAGATGCTGCTCTCACCTGCGGCATCAGCTACGAGGCGCTGAACAACGTCAAGGCGCAGACCAAGCGCTTCATCGTGGTGTTGAACGACAACGAGTGGTCGATCGCCAAGAACGTCGGTGCGATTGCCGCCTACCTGAACAACATCGTGACCAACCCGACCTACGCGCATTTGCACGAAAAGGCCGGGCGTTTCATCAAGGCAATCGGGGGCAAGGGCGCCCTGCATCTTGCGCACAAATTCGAGGAGGGTTTCAAGAATCTTCTCGTCCCGAGCGTGATTTTCGAGGAGCTCGGGCTTCGGTATTACGGGCCGATCGACGGGCACGACATCCCGCTCCTCACTCGCACCTTCGAGTTTCTGAAGAAACAGGAGGAGCCGGTGCTGCTCCACATCCTGACGAAAAAAGGCAAAGGCTATGAACCGGCCATCGCCAAGCCGGACAAATTCCATGGGCTCGGAAAATTCAAGGCTGCGACCGGCGAGACCGCCGCGGCGCCGACGCCGACCTACTCGGAGATTCTGGGCAAGACGTTAGGCAAATTTGCCGACGCCAATCGCAAGATCGTCGCCATCACCGGCGCGATGCCGAGCGGAACCGGTCTCGGTTTTTTCCAGGCGCAACATCCTGATCGCTACTTCGACGTCGGCATCGCGGAGGAGCACGCCTCGCTCTTTGCCTGCGGCCTCGCGACCCAGGGGTTGAAGCCGTTTCTGACCATTTACTCAACCTTCATGCAGCGCGCCTACGACATGATCATTCACGACATCGCGCTGCAAAACCTGAACGTCGCGCTCTGCATGGATCGCGCCGGCTTGAGCGGCGACGACGGCCCGACCCACCACGGCGTCTTCGACATCGGCTACTTGCGTCACGTGCCCAACATCGTGCACATGCAGCCGAAGGATGAAGACGAATTCGTCGACATGCTCTGGACGATGGCGAACTACAACTCGGGTCCGATCGCGGTGCGCTACCCGCGCGGCGCGGGCACCGGCGCGAAGCCCAAAGCAACGCCGAAGTTGCTCGAGATCGGCAAAGCCGAAGTGGTGCAGCACGGCAAAGACGTCGCCATTTTCGGCCTCGGCAACATGTTCGAGATGGCGGAAGAAGCCGCCAAAAAATTGGAAGCGCAGGGCGTCTCGGTCGCGCTCATCAACCCGCGCTGGATCAAGCCGCTCGATACCGGCACGCTCGAATTTTTTGCGCGCAGCGTGCAGGTCCTGTGCACGATTGAGGACCATGTTTTGCACAATGGTTTCGGCTGCGGCGTGATGGAACATCTGCACACCCAGATGATCAACACCCCGGTGGTGCGGATCGGCTGGCCCGACCAATTCATCGAGCACGGCACTATTCCCATCCTGCGCAAGAAGCACGGCCTAACGAGCGACGCGCTGGTCGAGAAAGTGCTGCCGTTGCTCAAAAAGCAGCCGGACAAAACGCGCTCCAGCGCAGCTTGACCGACCATCGAAACCTAGAGCGCGAGGTAAGCCGCGAGCGCGCGGTTGAGGTTTGCGATGAACTCCGCTGGTGCGAGTCCCGCGATCTCCAGCAACCTCGCCCGGCTAACCTGTCGGATACCGGTGATGACGGCAAAACTGACTTTCTTCTTGGGGAACTCGACGCGAAGACGTAACGGCCAGATTTCCGGAGGCCGGGACGACAACGGAACGATCACGACAGTTTCAAGAATACTATTTTGCTCGCTGTTGGAAACAACAATACCGGGTCGAGTTTTACCAAACTCCGGCGGAGCAGTGTCCTCCAGGTTGACCCAGACGATCGTGCCGCGTCTCATCACCGGGCCCGCGAGGGAGCAACGGCCAGGTGGCTCGCTTCCCATTCTTCCATCTCACGCCGCTCCTTCTCATTCTCGGTCAGGAGCTGACGATACGTCTCGGCGGCGGCACGCAGCTTTCGCCGGTCGATGTCGCGTTGCAGACTTTCTCGAACAAATGCGGCCAGGGTCTGCTTGGGAGATTTGATTTTTGCGATCTCGCGCAGTAGCTCTGAGTCTAGCTTTACGGTAGTGGCAGGCATACTAGTTTAGTATAAAGGAAGCACTCTGGTGTCAACTCTGCAATGAGCGTCATCGAAGCCTCCGGGCTGACCAAAGTCTACCGCACCTACCGTAAGGAAAGCGGACTCTGGGGTTCTGTTAAAGGACTCGTTAGGCGACGGCACGACGAGACCCGCGCGGCCGACGACATCTCGTTCAGCATCGAGGAAGGCGAGCTGGTCGGCTTTCTCGGCCCGAACGGCGCGGGCAAAACCACCGTGCTGAAGATGCTCTCCGGCCTGCTCAATCCCACCTCGGGCGACGCGCGTGTGCTCGGCTTCGTCCCCTGGGAGCGGCGCGATGAGATGAAGCGCCAGTTCAGTTTGCTGATGGGCCAGAAGAACGCGCTCTGGTGGGACCTGCCCGCTCAGGAATCGCTCGAATTGAACCGGGCGATTTACGGAATCGACCGGGCGCGTTTCAAGAAAGTCGTCGGCGGCCTGAGTGAGCTGCTCGAGGTGCAGGACAAAATGAATGTGATGGTGCGCGAGTTGTCGTTAGGCGAGCGGATGAAGATGGAACTCATCTCCGCGCTCATCCACGAGCCGCGCGTGCTTTTTCTCGATGAACCGACCATCGGCCTCGACGTCGTCAGCCAGCAGCGGGTGCGCGAATTTCTCCGCCAATACAACTCCG
>JBDTCM010000310.1:0-6182 GCA_039923575.1 Chthoniobacterales bacterium | reverse complement strand
CGGCGATCCCAAGCTGCGCGAGGGCGTGAATCCCACGGGTGGAAAGAGCGAGATTGATCGATCGGCCTCCAACGGTGTTGCCGGCGCGCGGATCGGCCCGGCGTTCGTAGAGATCGATCGCGTAGCCGCGTTTCCCAAGGAAGGCGCCGAGCAATCCGCCAGCGAGCCCGCTGCCGATGAGAGTGAATTTCGTTCCCATTCCGCGTCTACCGTGATCGTTTCCGGCCGTTTGCCAAGCGCGCAGACGCCCTGCCGCGATGGAGTCGCTTGCCGACGCGGTAAAAAGTTGCGCTTGGCACCCCGAGTGCTGAAGTCATGCTCCATCCCAATGAACAGCGAGCCCGAATCAGGCGATGCCGAACACCCCGGCAAGGCCTTTGAACTCAAAGCCGTCCTCCTCGTGGACGACGACAAACAGCTCGCCTCGGCTCTGCAATGGATTTTGGCGGACGAGAATTTTCTCGTCGATGTCGCGTTTGACGGCGAGGAGGCGCTTCTCAAGGTGGCGGCGCACGATTACGACGTCGTTATCTGCGATTTGAAAATGCCGCGACTGCAGGGAGACGCGCTTTACCTCAAGGCGCGCGAACTGCGGCCAACTCTGGGCGACCGTTTTATTTTCATCACCGGCTACGCCACCGATCCGGTCATCCGGCATTTCCTCATCGAGCAAGAGGTGAAGTTTTTGGTCAAGCCCTTCCCTATCGGAGGTTTGATCAACTGCGTCCGGGAATTACTTGGCTAACGATGTTCCGCGAGGATCTGCGCGAAGCGCCAGGCTTCGTGGAAGGTGTTGTAAAGCGGGGCCGGGGCGACGCGGATCACGTTCGGTTCGCGAAAATCCGTTTTCACCCCGGCGGCCTCGAGTTTCTTGAAAAGCTCTTTGGGATGTTCGTGCACGAGAATGGAAAGCTGCGCGCCGCGTTCGTTAGGCTGGCGTGGCGTGATGATGCTGAAGATCTGCGACGGGATGCGATCGAGGAGGAACTCCAGATAGCCGGTGAGCCGGACTGATTTCGCCCGGAGTTTGTCCATGCCACCGGCTTCATCAAAAATCGCCAGCGAGGTGCGGAGCGGTGCCAGCGCGAGAATGGGAGGATTACTCAGTTGCCAGGAGTCGGCGGACGGGACCGGGATGAACTCGGGTTCGAGTTGCATGCGGAAGCGCGTCGCCGGGTCATTTCCCCACCAGCCGGCGAGGCGGGGAAGCTCGCGATTGGTCGCGTGCCGCTCGTGCACGAATGCGCCCGCGACCGCGCCGGGCCCGGAGTTGAGATACTTGTAGGAACACCAGACCGCGAAATCGACGTTCCAATCGTGCAGCGCGAGCGGCACGTTGCCGGCCGCGTGCGCGAGGTCGATGCCGACCATGCAGCCATGTTGCTGCGCGACCGCCGTGATTTTCGCGATGTCAAAAAGTTGGCCGGTGAAAAAGTTCACGCCCGCAAAAAGAACGAGCGCGATCTGGTCGCCCTCCTGCTCGAGCAACGACGCAATGTCTTCCGGCCGGATGGTCTGCTCCCCTGCCCGCGGTCGCGCGAGCAGGAGTGACTCGTCAGGCTCGAAGCCGTGCTGTGCGATCTGCGATTTGATCGCGTAGGTGTCGGAGGGAAAAGCTGGATCCTCCATCAGGATTTTGTGCCGCGCTTTCGTCGGCCGATAAAACGTGGCCATGAGCAGGTGCAGATTCACCGTCAGGCTGTTCATGCAGACGACTTCGACCGGCCGCGCGCCAACCAGGCGAGCCGCCGGCTCGCGCAAGGTCTCGTGATAGCTGTACCAGGGGGTGGCCGCGTCAAAGTGGCCGTCCACCCCGAGCCGCGCCCAATCGTCCAACTCCTGGTCGACGATCTGGCGGGTCGCTTTCGGCATCAAGCCTAACGAGTTGCCGACAAAGTAAATCAGCGGCCTGCCATCCGCGCCCTCCGGGATATGGAAACGCTCGCGCAACGATCGCAGCGGATCCTCCGCATCAAGTTGGCGAGAAAATTCTTCGTCAGCCGAGAAGGTCATCGAGTGGACTTAGACAGGATTGGCGCGATTTCAATGCGATAGCGTTGCCTAACAATTCGTCGCGGGCCGCAAAAACGAATGACGAATCTCCTTGCCGGGCCGGCAGAAACTCCGTTAGGCCTCTAAACATGAATCCACTTATCCAATTGGCTCACCATTCGTTGCTCACTTCCTTCGCGACCATCTTCCTCGCGCAAAACTCGACCGATTACAGCGCCCCGGCGGCGGGCGGCGGTCTGATGGGCGGAATGTTCGGCATCGTTTGGTTAATCGTTATGCTGGTGGTGATCATCGGCATGTGGAAGGTCTTCAGCAAGGCCGGCCAGCCGGGTTGGATGTCGATCATCCCTTTCCTGAATCTTTATATTTTGTGCAAGATCGCGGGCCGGCCCGGTTGGTGGCTCCTCCTGATGCTGATCCCGCTCGTCAATTTCGTCATCTGGATCATCCTTTCCCTCGATCTGGCCAGGAAGTTTGGCAAAGGCGCTGGCTTCGGCATCGGGATTGCGCTGCTCTCGTTTATCTTCCTGCCGGTCCTCGGCTTCGGTGCTGCGCAGTACGAGGGTGCGGCTGCCGCCTAGTTCCAAACGACAATCGGGACTGATTTGACCAGCGCCACCATCATGTGGCGCTGGAACTTTTCTGCCTCGCCGCCGGCGGCGGTTGCATGAACTCGATCGTAGTACCGTCGGGATCGCGCACATAAACGACACGCTTGCCCGCGTTTGGCCCGCTCGTTAGGGTTTGCGGATGGCCCGCTGCTTTCCAACCGGAGGCGGCGATTCTCTCCAGGACCGCGTCGAGATTATCGACCGTGAATGCGACGTGTACTGAGCCGACATCGCAGGGTCGCAAATTCGCGCGCCCGCGATCGGCCGGAGCACGATACTCGAGCAGCTCGATCTTGTGCCCGGGAGCTTTCAGCACCGCGAGCGTGAGTTCCGCTCCCGGCACTCCTGTCACTTCGCCCGCCAGCGCGCCGGTGTGATGGGTCCGGTGTGAAAATTCAAAACCGAGGACGTCTCGCCAAAAAGCGAGCGACCGTTCCAGATTGGTGACGGTGATGCCGGTGTGATCGGCGGCGATGATTTGAAAGGACGGTGTGCTCATGTCTTTAACGCATCGCTTAAGACCGGCGCATTCCGATTTCAACCGCGCTCTCGCGGGACATGTGTTTAGCATTGCTGCACACGGGGTTCGTTGGAGCCGGGATGATCCCGGTGGTCTGGCGCGTGGCGGCGGTCTCCCTCGCCGGGATCACCGATCCCGGCTCCAACTGACGCTCCGCCCCAGTCTTCGCTCAGGCACGCTACACGGACCTTGCGGGGTTGCGGCGGATCTGCTCGCCATCGGCTTTGATTTTCGGTGTGATTTTTTGCGCAGGCCGGCGAATCACTCCGACAACAAGGATTCAATTTGCCCGCCACGATGCACGCCCTTTCCACCACCATGACCGCCGTTGCCGACCAGGAAATTTTTACCCGCCTGCTCGAGCAACATGGCGGCATCATCCACAAAGTCGCGCTCGGTTACACCGGCACGTTTGCCGATCGCGAGGACCTCATACAGGAGATCACGCTCCAACTCTGGCGCGCCTACCCGCGTTACTCAGCCGACCGCCCGTTCTCGACCTGGATGTATCGCATCGCGCTCAACGTCGCGATCTCGTTTCTGCGCCGGCACACGCGCCCGGTGCGGCAAACTTTGTCGCTCGAAGAAAACGAGATCGAGGTCGTGGACGAAACCGCCGGCAGGAACGATCCGGATGAGCGTATCGCGCTTTTGCGGCAAGTGATCGCCTCCCTTGCGCCCCTCGATCGCGGGTTGCTGCTCCTTTACCTCGACGATCACAGCTACCGCGAAATCGCCGCCATCCTCGGCCTCACCGAGACCAACGTGGCAACTAAACTCAACCGCCTCAAAGAGCGCGTCCGCGCAGCAACCCTCAAACTCAACCGCCAAAACTCATGACCGAACTCGACGATCTTAAATCCACCTGGCAAACGCTGAACCGCAATCTCGAGCGGCAACACGCCCTCGCTCTCCACCAATTTCGCGAGACTAAGCTAACGCGCTTTCGTTCCGGCTTTCGATCGCTGGTTGTCGGCCAGATTATCCAAATTATTTGCGGCGCTCTGCTCGCGCTGCTGGGCGGAAGTTTTTGGGGCGATCACCTCGGCGTCGCTCACCTCATGATCTACGGAATCTCGCTCCATCTCTATGGCGTGATGATGATTGTCTTTGCCGCGCGCGACCTTTTCATAATCAAGGCCTTCGACTACGCCGCGCCCGTGCTCATACTGCAAAAGCAAATCGCCGCGCTGCGCGCCTGGGATCTGCGGGCCGGACTCTGGTTCGGCGTCGCGGGCTGCTTCATCTGGATTCCAGGCATGCTCATGATTTTCTATGGACTGGGCGCCGATGTCTGGAGGCATAACCCAGATGTCGTCGGCTGGTTTGTCTTGAGTGGACTTGCTTGCCTCGGAGTCTTTCTGGGAATCGTCTTTTGGTCGCGGCGTCCCGGTCGGGAAAAGCTCGCCAAGAATCTCGCAGCCAGCGCCGGAGGTCGCAGCGTCACCCGCGCGCAAACGCTGCTCGACGAAATCGAGCGCTTCGAAAGCGAGTAATGGGGAGCGCACTGCCTGCCCAGATCCTATCGCACCGCCGCGATCACCTTCAGTTCAATCGCGATCGGCGTCGGAAGCGCCCCGACTTCGACCGTCGTGCGGGTCGGATTCGGTTTGTCGGGGCCGGCAAAGTATTCCGGATAAATGCGGTTAAAGATTGGAAAGTCGTTCTTCATGTTCGTTAAGAACACGGTCACGTCTACGATGTCATTCCAATTTGCGCCAGCGTCTTCCAAGACGAGTCGCACGTTTTCAAAAACCGCGTGGCACTGCTTCTCGATGTCGTAACTCACGATGTTGCGCTCCGCGTCGAGCGTCACGCCGGGAATTTCCTTGCTCCCGCGCACCCGCGGGCCGATGCCGGACAGGAAGAGAAGATTTCCAGCTTGTTTCGCGTGTGGAAAGGCACCCACTGGTTCGGCCGCGCGCGAGCTTTCGAAGGATTGTTTCATTTCTAGATAGAGAAACGCTGCCTATTTCCTTTCGCGCAAACAATCATTTTCCACCGCACTCAAGCGGACCGTCTCGGGCCAATATTCCGCTTTCATCCTGCGCGCACCATCGCCCACGATCAGATAAGTGAGATGCTGTCGGCGCGCTTCCGCGTGCCGGGCGCAGACCACCTCCGCCTCGGTTGTCCCGGTGGGGAGCGCGGTCGATGGATACATCGCGAGAACGCCGCGAACGTCGGCCATGTCCGGCCGATCCATTTCCGCAAAATATTGTTCGGTCACTTTTTGGGACCACGTCTCGACATAGGCAAACTCCAGATCATGGCGAACCAGATCGCGATCCCACCAGGCGAGATCGACCATGTTGAGGGTCTGCCGCAACCCCTCCTTCTGCAGGAGCCGGTGAGCGATCTTGATAAAGGCGTGCATTCCGGCGATCTCGGCGCCCGAGTCGCCGGCGATCCTGCCGAGTGTGTCCCAGTGAATGCCATCGAAGCCAAGTTGCTTCACGGGAGGCGCCCAACGATCCACCATTAGCGTGGCCCAGGCCGCGTTGGCGAAATAGGTCGGGAAGCGAGGGTTTTTCACACCCGGCGGGTGCCAATCCCCTTTGCCATCGCGCAATTTCCAAATATCGCGCTTGGATCTTGAAGATTCCGTTCTTCCGCACCAATCGCCTGCACATAAGCCCAAGCGCGTCCGCCCTGACGATGGATCTCATCGATGCTGATCTGGATGGTGTGGCGGCTGATCGGATGCCGGTGAAAGAAGGGATCGGTCCATTGTTCGCCCGCCAGTGGATGGGAGTAATCCGCACACCAGTCGTAGAACATGAATTCCCGAATTCCGTATTTTCGAGCCATGATGTCGACGCGGGCGCGGATTTCGTTCTCCTTCTGCGGGCCCATGACTTTGCTGGAAAGAAAACCGTATTCACCGCGCAGCTTTCCTTGCGCGCCCGCTTGCTCAGCCGGGAAAGGCAAGAGCATGCAAGCCAGAGCGAATCCAATCAGCGACTGGTCTGTCCTCATCTTGTTAGGAAAACAAGGGACGCCGAATCTGAAATCTACTTCGCGATGCAGACATTCTT
>JBDTCM010000309.1:0-3402 GCA_039923575.1 Chthoniobacterales bacterium | reverse complement strand
CCGGAAGGGCGCTCAGCCAAGCAAGGTCGACTTCATCCTTTCGTTAGGCGTCGGGCAGGTAGCTTTGCACGGTGGCGCGGTCGCCCTGCGCGGCAATCATGTAAACACGATCTCCCTCCGCCCAACTGGCCGTCGTCCATTCACCTTCCGCCTGGAAAACCGGCCTCGCGCCAGACTTCAACCCGGGCAACGCCGCACGATCGACCACGAAAAGGTGCGCGAGCCCGCCGCCCGCCCTTCGGAAACAAATCAGCGTGACCTTGTGGCCGCGGAAGGAAAGAATGCGACAACCGACGGACGGGAGGGCCGCAAGCTGCAACGGAACGTCCGGCCGCAGCGCTTCCTTTTCTGCGAGCCAACCCTTGATTGCGCCCAGATCAGGATTCATCAGCTCGAGCGGCGGATCGAGTTTGATAAAGCTGACCATCTCACTCGAGTAGCCGGGCAACATGTTCGAGGCCGCTGGCCCCGGGTGGCGCCAAAAAGCCGCCACCTGCGCGAAGAGGAAGAAAAGCGCGGCCATCCCGGCCAGGCCAATGAGCCAACGTGATCCCCTCGCAGTCGCGGGGGCTGCGGCCTGCGCGAGAAGACGCGTCTTCAATCCAAAGGGCGCAGGAATCGTGGCGAGATGCGCGGCCAGCGCGAGATCGAACGCTTGCTCTTCCGCGAACCAGCGGGCCAGTTCCGGATTTCGTTCCAGTTCTCGCAACGCCGCGGCGATTTCCGGATCGCTCCGATCTGCCTCGCCCGGTCGACAAGCCTGGAGGATCAAACGCGCTTCCTGCTCATTCATGCGTCTGTCCTCCTCCATCATCATTCGTTAGGCCAGCGCTGTCCGCGAGCGCTTTGCGCAGTTGCTCTTTCCCGCGCGAGATGCGTGACATGACGGTCCCGATCGGGATCTCGAGCGTCTCCGCGATCTCCTTGTAGGAATGCTGCTGCAAGTAAAACAGCGTGAGCGGCGCGCGGTAAATTTCCTCCAGGGCGAGGAGAGCGCGCTGCGCGATGTCGCCATCGAGCTGGTTCACGACCGACGCCGGGACAACCTGCGCGCTGATCGCTTCGGGGTTGTTTTCGACATCGACAAAACGGTCCTGCTGCCGTTTGCGCCCGAGAAATTCCCGGTAGAGCGAAGTGAAGAGCCAGGTCTTGACCTTCGACTTGTCGCGCAGTTGATGGCCCTTCGAGGCCCAAAGGAAAAAAGTCTGCTGCACGAGATCGCCCGCGTCGGATTCCTTGCGGCTGAGCGAAAGAGCGAAGCGATAAAGTGGCATGTAAAAATCTTCGACCAGTTTTTCGAAGTCCGGATTCGCCACGTCGCGACCGTAATTCGGCGCGGCGGGGGTCGCCAAGGAAATCGAGCAAGCATCCATCCGTCTTCGAGATGCGAGGCGAAAGGCCCCCGGTTATTCCACGCCTCTTCCGCCGGAGCCGGCCCGACTATTGCAGATTGAGGACAGAACCGAGGCCAAACAACTGGCCCGCGAGGGCGACGAATTGGTTGTCCGCCACCGCCTCCGCCGGCGTGCGGCCATTACGCTCCGCCTCAGGCACGTAGCGTGAATCGGACTCACGCGAGGCCGCAGCCGATTTTTCGAGGGCCGCCTTGCTCGCGGGCAAAGCGAGCAGCGTCTGGGGCACCGGCGCCTGCTCCGCCTCCGCTGCCTCGACCGCTTTCCAAATCGCAGCCAAGTCGGTCGCCTCCGCAAAGTTGGGACTCGAATGCCGGCCGAGCGGATCGAGCCGCACGACATTGATCGTCACGGCATCACGTTGCGCGGCGGGAAGACCCATCCTTTTCCCGAGCCCATCGATGCTTTTCCAGGCGTTGAGATATTCGGGATCGAGCTTGACCGCTTCCTGGAATTCCGGGAGCGCCTCGCGATAGCGGCCTTCCTCCTCGCGCAAATAACCGAGGAGATAGTGCACCTGCGGTTTCTCCGGGCGCGACTTGACCAACTGAAGGAAAGCCTTGTCCGCGATCGATTCGGCGCGCCGCCCGCTGAAGGCACGTTCGCAGCCGAAGCAATGACTCTCGACCCGGCCAAAGCTGTCCGGCATCAATTCATAAGCTTTGCGATAGTGAGCCTCCGCGGCGTCGTGATGCCCGAGCTCCGTTTCGCGCAAGGCGAGGCGCGATTGAATGCAGTAGGCATTTTCGAAATGCCCGAGCGCCTCGTTATACATCTGCACCGCGCGCGTGAGCAGCCCGGCCTCGTAGAAGCGGTCGGCTTTCTCGGAGAGGCGAATGGCCGTGACCGCGGCGCGATTTTCTTCCGCGCCTTTCTTGTCGCCGCGCGCTTCGAGAATATCCGCCAGCACGCTGTAGGCGCGCATCCGGCGTTCGGGGCCTGCTCGCCGTCGGACGGATCGATTGCGATCGCCTGCCGGACTGTTTTTTCGGCTTCGTCCAAATTCCCTTTCTTGAAACGGAGCACCGCCTTCCAGATCAACGGACGCTCTTCAAATTGATCGTGTGCGAAAAGCGCATCGAGCCGCGCACCCACGTCATCGCCGCCGAGCTGGAGCAGCAATTCGTAGGCGGGATCAAGGCCGCCATTCCGATCGAGCACTGCGTCGACCAGCTTGCGGGCCGTCGCCTTGTCGCCCCGCGCGGCAAACGCTGCGGCCGCGAGATACCCGTAAGTAAATTCCGCCACCGGAGCGTGCGTGGAAAACTCGGAGATCCGATCGATCTCGATCGCGCTCGCATAAAATTCCGCCAGATCCGATGCGCCCCACCAGGGCGCGCTTTTGAAGAGCGTCAGCACTACCTCCGCTCGCCCGGACTGCACGTAAAGGATGGCGAGTTCGCCGAGCAATTTTCTCGTTCGCTCGCTCTCGTACGACGAATAGTAAGTCGACCCCAAATTGTTGCGTTCGATCTCCGCCAGCTTGTCGCCGAGCAGGCGCTCGGCTTTTGCGCCGCGGCAAGCTTGTTCAGCAGCCACGCGTGCTTGAGCGTGCGATCCACGTTCACGCTCCGCTCGCCGCCGCCAGCTGCGGCCACGAGGCCTTCTTCGATCCAATCTTTTCGCTCCAGTAACTGACCCAGTCGGGCAAGCTTCAAACCCAGTTCAGGGGGCGAAGCTTCGTCGCGGTCGTCGCGATCCGGGAGCGCGAGCAGTTTTCTCATTTCTCCGACGCCTTCCTCGACCTGATCCGCAGCGAGGAGTGCCTTGTAGAAATTGAGTCGGAAATTCTTCGCCCTGCTGCCAGTGAAATCTGGTCGCGCCGCGACGGAACGGGCGAGAGCCAGCATTTCCTCGGTTGCGCCCGCTTTCGCGGCGAGCTGCACGTAATTCTCCCAAAAGGGCGCTTCGGGATGGGCCCCGAGCAACTTGTGCAGAAACGCGGTCAGCGCCGGCGCGTAACCGGCGCGATCCATCGCCTCGATCGCCT
>JBDTCM010000308.1:0-2872 GCA_039923575.1 Chthoniobacterales bacterium | reverse complement strand
AGTTGCTGGTGGACATGCTGAATCGTAAAGTCTGCCCGGTGATTCCGGAAAAGGGATCCGTCGGAGCGAGCGGAGATCTCGCGCCGCTTGCGCATCTCGCGCTTTCGCTCATCGGGGAAGGGGAGGTCTTTTTCGAAGGCCAACGCATGCCGAGCGCGCAGGCTCTGCAAAAGGCCGGGCTTCGTCCGACCGATCTCCAGGCGAAGGAAGGACTCGCGCTCCTCAACGGCACGCAGGCGATGCACGCCGTCGGCGGCCTTGCGCTCCTTCGCGCAAAGCGGCTTTCGCGGGTGGCGGATGTCGCCGGCGCGATGACGCTCGAGGCGCTCAAAGGCACGCCGGTCGCGTTCGACGCGCGCATCCATAACGCGCGTCCGCATCCCGGGCAGCAGGCGGTCGCGAGTCATCTGCGCGCGCTTTTGCGCGAGAGCGAAATCCGGGCCTCGCACGAGAAAGATGATCCGCGCGTGCAGGATGCCTACAGCCTGCGTTGCATGCCGCAGGTGCATGGCGCGATCCGCGGTGCGCTCGCCCACTGCGAAGAGATTCTCGCCATCGAGTCCGGTTCCGCGACGGATAATCCGCTGGTTTTCACCGATAACGGTGACGTCCTCTCGGGCGGCAATTTCCACGGCGCGCCGCTCGCTCTCGCGCTCGATTACGCCGCCATCGCGACAACCGATTTGATGAGCATCAGCGAACGCCGAATCGATCGCCTAACGAACCCGGATTTGAGCGAAGGGTTGCCCGCTTTTCTCGCCCAACATCCCGGGATGCAATCGGGTTTCATGATCGCGCATGTCGCCGCGGTCGCGCTCCTCAGCGAAGCCAAGGTGCTCGCTCATCCGGCCAGCGTCGATAATCTGCCCACCTCGGCCGGGAAAGAAGATCACGTTTCGATGGGAATGACGGGCGCGCTCAAGTTGCGCACCATTGTGGAGGATGCAGAGAACGTGCTCGCGATCGAACTGCTCGCGGCGGCGGAAGGCCTGGAATTTCGCCGACCGCTCAAGGCCGGCGTTGGCGTCGAACGCGCCCTCACCGCCTTGCGCGCGCTCGCGCCGCGGTTGGATGAGGACCGCGCCCTTTCCTCCGACATCGAGCGCGTGGCCGCGGCCATCCGAGAGGGCAAATTCGACAGTGAAGACGAACCATTATGAAACGAACGATTCGCGCGCCGCGCGGAAATGAACTGAGCTGCAAAGGATGGCAGCAGGAAGCCGCATTGCGGATGCTGATGAACAACCTTGATCCAGAGGTCGCGGAGGATCCGGACAAGCTGATCGTTTACGGCGGCACTGGGCGCGCCGCGCGGAGTTGGGAGGCCTTCGACGCGATTGTGAAGTCACTGCGCGAGCTCGAAAATGACGAAACGCTGCTCGTCCAATCGGGCAAGCCGGTCGGCATTTTCCGGACGCATGAAGAAGCACCGCGTGTCCTGATCGCGAATTCGAATCTGGTCGGCCAGTGGTCGAATTTTCCGGAATTCAACCGGCTCGAAAAATTGGGCCTGACGATGTATGGCCAGATGACCGCGGGCTCGTGGATTTACATCGCCAGCCAGGGCATCGTCCAGGGCACGTTCGAGACCTTCGCAGCGGCGGGGGAACGACATTTCGGCGGTTCGCTTGAAGGGAAGCTGCTCGTCACCGGCGGGCTCGGCGGGATGGGCGGCGCGCAACCGCTCGCCGCGACCAAGGCCGGGGCGAGCTGTCTTGGGATCGAAGTCGATCCGACCCGGATCGAGAAGCGGTTGCAGAGCGGCTATTGCGACAAGATCGCGCAATCGCTCGACGAAGCGATGCAGCTCCTTGATGACGCACACAAGAAACACGAGGCCATTTCCGTCGGTCTTGTCGGGAACTGTGCCGATGTCCTTCCGGAAATGGTGCGGCGCGGAATTGTGCCGGATGTCTTGACCGACCAGACGAGCGCGCACGATGCGCTCAACGGTTATGTGCCTAACGGGATGACTTTGGCGGAAGCGCTCAAGTTGCGCGCGGAGAAACCGGACGAATATGTCGCAAAGTCGATGGCGGCGATGGCGCAGCACGTCGAAGCGATGCTCGCCTTGCAAAAAAAAGGCGCGATCACTTTCGATTACGGCAACAACCTCCGCACCCAGGCGAAAAAAGCCGGCTGCGAAAAGGCGTTCGATATCCCGGGCTTCGTCCCGGAATACATTCGGCCGCTCTTTTGCGAGGGAAAAGGGCCCTTCCGCTGGGTCGCACTGAGCGGCGATCCGGCCGATATCGCGCGGACCGATCAGCTCGCGCTCGAGCTTTTCCCGGAGGACAAGACGCTGGCGCGCTGGATGAAGCTCGCCCAGACACGGATTCAGTTTCAGGGGTTGCCCGCGCGCATCTGCTGGCTCGGTTACGGCGCGCGGGCGGAGTTCGGCGTGGCCATGAACGAACTCGTTAGGCGCGGCGAAATCAGCGCTCCGATCGTGATTGGGCGCGATCATCTCGATACCGGCTCGGTCGCGTCGCCCTTCCGTGAAACCGAAGGGATGATCGACGGCAGCGACGCGATCGCCGATTGGCCGCTGCTCAACGCCCTCGTTAACACTGCTGCGGGAGCATCGTGGATTTCAATTCACAATGGCGGCGGCGTCGGAATCGGCTACTCGCAGCATGCCGGAATGGTCGTTGTAGCCGACGGGACCGAGAGCGCGAAGCGCCGTCTGGAACGGGTCCTGACGAGCGACCCCGGGATGGGCGTCATCCGCCATGCCGACGCCGGTTATTCGCGCGCGATCGATTTCGCAAAAGCGCATGACGTAAAGATTCCGATGGCACCGCAGGCGCGCGATTGATAGGAAAGGCCTAACGATGCAAAAACTGATCGAATGCGTGCCCAATTTTTCCGA
>JBDTCM010000307.1:0-2693 GCA_039923575.1 Chthoniobacterales bacterium | reverse complement strand
TTTGTCCGGTGCCCGAAGCGCTGGCAAAGGAGAAAAAAAGGGAGGTATTGGAAGCGCGTCCGCCGGATTGGAGCGCGCTGGATAAATTGGAGCTGTAGACGTTCCGGTTGTCTTTTGCCGATTTCCTGCTTTCCTGATCGGCTCTTATGGGAGTCCCAAAACGCAAAGTTTCGAAGATGCGGCTGCGCACGCGCAAGGCGTCGCATCGTTGGCAGGCGCCGCAGCTCAACAAGTGCGCGCAATGCGGCAGCACCGTCCAATCGCACACCGCCTGCCCTTCCTGCGGATATTACAAGGGGCGCCAGGTCTTGACGGTGGAGGCGTGAATCGTCACCTCGTGAATCGTTCCATCGGCTGATCGAATCCGATCCACGATTTAACGATTCAACGTTTCACGGTTCCCTTCTTGCATTCGCCAATCGAAAATCGCAGATTGGCCACTCGATGAGAATCGCTCTGGACGCCATGGGTGGCGATTTCGGGCCACCGAACCTGGTCGGCGGCGCAGTCCAGGCACTGCGCGAGTACCCCCAAATCAACAAGCTCTTCCTCGTCGGCGACACGCCGCAGATCGAGGCCGAGCTGAAGAAAAACAATTGCAACGATCGCCGGATCGAGATCGTGCACTCCACCCAGGTCGTCGCCATGAGCGACGGTGCGGTCGAATCCGTTAGGCGAAAAAAAGATTCCTCCGTCAGCCGCGCGGTCGACCTGGTGAAAAAAGGCGAAGCGGCCGCGATCGTGAGCGCGGGACACACCGGCGCCGCCGTGGCCGCGACCACGATCAAGTTGCGCACGCTCCCGGGGATCGATCGGCCCGGCATTGCCGCCATCTTTCCATCCGAGACCAATATCTTTGTCCTGATCGATGCGGGCGCAAACAGCGACGCGAGGCCGGAGCACCTCCTGCAATACGGCATCATGGGCTCGGTTTATTCCCGCCACGTCCTCGGCTACAAAAATCCCTCGATCGGTCTGATGTCGATCGGCGGCGAAGACGTCAAGGGCACCGACCTGACCAAGGAAGTTTTCAAAATGTTGAAGCGCAGCCAGCTCAATTTCCGCGGCAACATCGAGGGGCACGATCTCTTTGCCCATCCCGTCGAGGTCGTGGTTTGCGACGGCTTTGTCGGCAACGTCATTCTCAAAACCTGCGAATCGGTCGGCGACGCGATTTTCAAATGGCTCAAGCATGAGCTGACGAAAAACAAATTGCGCATGGCCGGCGCCTACCTCGCGCAAAACGCTTTCAAGGCGATCCGCAAAAAAGTGAATTACGAAGAGTACGGTGGTTCCCCTCTCCTCGGCGTGAACGGCATCTGCATCATCGCGCACGGCGGAAGCACACCGCTCGCGATCAAGAATGCGTTGCGGGTTGCGACCGAGGCGATTGAACAGCAGGTCAATCCACATATCGTCGAGGAAATCAGCCGCTACAATGAAACGAACGCCCTGCTCGAGCCCGCGGTCAGCTAAACCGCTTCGCACTGTCTCGATTGTCGGCACCGGCAGCTACGTGCCGGACAAGATCCTGACCAACGCCGATCTCTCCAAGATCGTCGCGACCGACGACGAGTGGATCACGAGCCGCACCGGGATCAAGGAACGGCGCGTCGCGGCGGACGACGAATTCACCAGCGACATGGGCGCGAAGGCCGCGCTCGCGGCGATGGAGCAGGCCGGCATCACCGGCGATCAGATCGATCTGATTCTCGTCGCCACTGCGACACCCGATATGGTCTTCCCGGCGACCGCCTGTTTCATTCAAACCAAGATCGGCGCGACCAAAGCGGCCTGCCTCGACATCTCGGCGGCCTGCGCCGGATTTCTTTTCGCGGTCGAGATCGCGCAGCAATTCATCACCAGCCACACCTACGACACCGTGCTTGTGATCGGCGCGGAGAAGCTGACCACGATCACCGATTGGACCGAGCGCAACACCTGCGTCCTCTTCGGCGACGGCGCGGGCGCGGCCATCCTGCGCCACCGCGACAGCGGCAACCACGGGCTCATCAGCACCCACATCGCGAGCGACGGAAATTTCGCCGATATCCTCTGGATGCCGGGCGGCGGCTGCCGTCATCCCATCACCCGCGAGAACGCCAACGATCACCTGCAAACGATCAAGATGTCGGGCAAAGAGGTTTACAAACAAGCGGTCATCGCGATGGTCGACGCCGCCAAAAAGGCGCTCGATAAAGCCGGCCTAACGATCGAAGACATCGCCTGCGTCATTCCCCACCAGGCCAACGTCCGCATCATCGAAGCGATCGCCGGCCGGTTGAAAATCTCGGTCGACAAATTTTTCGTTAATCTCGATCGCTATGGCAACACTTCGGCCGCGGCCGTCGCCATTGCCCTCGACGAAGCGAACCGGAGCGGCCGGATCAAGGCCGGCGACTACGTCCTCATGGTCGTCTTCGGCGGCGGCCTGACCTGGGCGGGCTCGGTCCTCGAATGGTAGTGCGCGGTCCAAGCTGGCTCGGAAAATAACTGGCAAGCGGCAAGCTTGCGCTACCTTCTGCGATGCTCATCGATACCCACGCCCACCTCGACTACCCGGATTTCGCAGCCGATTTTGATAACGTGCTCGCACGTGCGACCGAAGCAGGCGTCACACGCATCATCACGATCGGCACCTCGATCGAGAGCAGCCGACGCGCAATCGCACTAGCCGAGAAGTATCCAAATGT
>JBDTCM010000306.1:0-10643 GCA_039923575.1 Chthoniobacterales bacterium | reverse complement strand
GAACTCCGAGGGATCAACCGTCGGCAAACGCAGTCGTTGGGCGAGGATCGCGTGCACCGGCAGCGCGAGCACGATGTCGTCACCGGCCTTGAGCAAACCAGCGGCTTCGTTCAAATCGGCGACACTGCGCACTTCCCAGATGCCGTTGCCGGCCTGCGCACGAACCAGATTCCAACCACGCCCGGAGGGCGCTATAAAAACAGGTGCGGATACGGGTTCGATATTACATTTCCTTCCAACGAATGATTTGCGGCGTAGTGCTTTTCCGAATTATCATCTGCACCGTCCGCGTCGCGTCGCCGGATTTGCCGACGCTCACCACGCGCATCACCTGATCGTTGAATCCGACCAGGCCGGAAAGCTGCGCAAATTGCTCCGGGGAGAATCCGAGCGCAAGCCGAACCTGATCGAGAGATTCAAAGACCGCATCATCCTCGGTCCCGTCGATTTGGTCCGGTCCGCGGCGCAGTTCGAGAAAACGGTCGACGATCGGTTCGTTAAATCCCGGGAGCGAGAGAAGCACCTCGCGCGAGGCCCAGGCAAGATCAATCGGGCCGCTGCTGTAGAGGGTAAAATCCGCGTCCCAATCCGGTTGCGCGGTAAATTTCTCCCAGCCTGGGATCAATTTCAGTTCCTCGATGCGCTGGAGGAGGGCGTTGCGCGGTTGGTAACCGGGACCGGCCTCGGCACCGTTGAGGCGGGGGATATCGTCCGGATCGACATAATCAAGCAGCGTATCCATCATCCGGTCACGCTCATTCAAATCGACGCCTTTCACTTCCAGATATGTGCGCAAAAGAGCGAGGCGTTGCGGGTTCTCACCCGAGACAATCCAGTTCAGGTTCAGACGCCCGCCCTCGCCGATGATGCGGGCCTGGTAGGTTTGATTTTTCCCTAACGAACCATGGAGGAGAGGCGAGCCGGGCTCGATGTTGGGATTGAGCGCCACCTCTGCGCCGGAGGAGGCCATCGCCTCGGCTTCCAGGACCCGGTTCGCGTTGCCGGAAAGAGTGATGCGCGAATTGAGATCGAGCGCCCAGGCAATGACCATCGCGCTGAGCAGGAAGAGCGCCCAGAGGACGAGGAGCAAAGCGGCCCCGGAACGTTGCCGTGAAAGCGAGCGTTTTATCTTCACAGTGGCGTCCGGCGCAACGCCAGCACCGCCTCCCACGGGACCGAGCTGCCCGCTCGACCGATCGTTAGGCGAACGAGATGCGGCAGGGTGCCGCGATCGGTCCAGCGATCGACCCAGGCGTTCAGGCGCGGATCGAAATAGCGAATCTCGATGCTGTTGAGGTCGCTCAGAAGTGGAATCCAGGCCCGGTTCTCCGGCACGGGATTCTCATCGTCCTCCGATTCGCGCACGATTCCCAGCTCGAGGCGGCCGCCCTTCGCCATCGGCCGCGGGCGCAGCGTGACAGAATAATCGCCCGTCGCATAACGAGTGAGCAAGCCAGGACCGGCCGAACAAATCCATGTCATCTCATCCCGCGACCGGGTTTCGAACTTGAACGGTTCCCCGAGCAAGGTTCCCTGGCCCGAAGGCAAATCTCGCAGTTGCTCCGTGAGCAGATTGGCCAGCCCGGCGTAGCGAGCATCCTCCTGATTTTGCTCCGCCGACAACCGCACCGCGGCCAGATTCGCGCCCACGAAGCGATAGATGGCCACCGCCATCATGCCGAGAATTGCCACCGCGAGCATGATCTCGAGGAGGGTGAATGCCTGCCGGCCGTTTCGCCTAACCCGCACGGTAAACATAAAAGACCACCTGCTTGCTTTGCCGCACTCCGCCGCGCGACCACTCCGCCGTCAACGTCACCCGGCTAATGCCGTCGATGACCGTGTTATCGCGTTCCAGCAACTTCTCGGGCACGGTTTTCTGAAGTAGCCTAACGACTCCGTAACCGGTGTCTATTTTCATCTCCTTTGACGGGTCGGGATGAATCGGGCTCGCCTGCACTTCCGCCATCCGGTTCGCGAGCAATTGCCGGACGCGATCTTCTTCTTCGCTCAAAGCGCTCGCGTTCATGCAATTTTGGACCGCACGCCCGAGCGAAAGCACGCCGACGGAGAAGATCATCACCGCAATCATCACCTCCCAGAGGGCAAAGGCGAGAAAACTTCTAGCGCGGCGCATAACGAACGATCTCCGGCCGCGCCGTCAGCGGCGAGTAATTCACTTCCCATAAACCATCGGGGCTCTTAAAACGCACGTTGGCCGGCTCGCACGTGCCTGACGGCCAGAAAATCCATTGCGAAGGCGGATCCTTCTCCAGCGCGGCCGGCAATCGGAGCACGTAAGCCTTTCCCTTATCGAGGGCGAGCACCGTGGTGGGGCCGACGGGATCCCCATCCCGGCTCGACTCGGGGCGCAGGACGATCGAGCTCTTTTGCCACTCGATCAGGTAAGAGCGCTGCTCCTGCACGCTGCGCTCTTGCGCTTCGCGCACGATTTGATTGAGGGCATCGAGCGATCTTTGCAAACGACGATCGGCCAGGACACCGCGCACGCTCGGGACGGCGATGAGCGCGATCAGGATCAAAATGGAGACCGCAATCGCGACCTCGAGGAGGGTAAAACCCGCACGGCGCTGCATGGGCGAATTTTACGACGGCGCATGAAAATCACAACCGCGGCCTCCCGGAGCGCGCGGGCGTGGGAGAAAGCGCAATTCAACGCTAGAGAATAGCAATTCGCCGACAGCGACGCTCTTTTCGCTGTGATATGATCGCGACGTGATAGCATCTGTCGCCGAGCCGCCCGCGCCTCCGCTCGCCGCGGAAATGCCCGCCCTCCGGCTGCGCCCGATCCATCGAATCCTGCTTCTCCTGGCCGCGTTCGTCGTTCTGGGATTGATGACCTGGCAGGGGCTCACGACCGGCGGCACGCCCGATCCCACGCGCGCTAACGCCACCCGCAGCGTCGCCGTCCTGGACATCGGCATTCTCGTCTTCCGCGAAGGCCTCGAGTGCATTCTCGTCCTCGCTGCCATCACCGCCAGCATGACCGGCGCGCGCAGCTCATGCCGGCGGCCAGTCGCCTGGGGTGCCGGGCTCGCTTTTCTTGCCACCCTCGTTACCTGGATGATCGCCGTCCGCATCATGAGCGCGCTTTCCGACAATGTCTCCGCGCTCAACTTGCAAGCCGCCACGGGTCTGCTCGCCGTCGTCGTCTTGCTCGTGATCATGAACTGGTTCTTCCACAAAATTTATTGGGGCGGCTGGATTCGCGCGCATAATCGCCGCCGCAAAACCCTCCTCACCCATGGCAACTCGGCCGGCGCGTCGCAGACCCGGCTCATCTGGGGCTTGATCCTGCTCGGCTTCACCTCGCTCTATCGGGAAGGATTCGAGGTCGTCCTTTTCCTCCAAACCTACCATCTGCGCCTCGGTGGCGGTGTCGTCCTGCAGGGCGCGCTGCTCGGGCTCGCGCTCTCCGGCTTCGTCGCCATTCTGACCTTCGTTATGCAACAGCGGCTGCCTTACCGCAACATGCTCGTCACCACCGGCATCCTGCTCGGCGGCGTGCTCCTCGTCATGGTCGGCGAACAAGCGCAGGAAATGCAGCTCGCGCATTGGATCTCGACCACCCCGGTCGCTGCCCTGCAAAGCGTGATCCCAGATTGGGCCGGTCTTTGGTTTGCCGTTTTCCCCACCTACGAAACCCTCATCGCGCAGACGATTGCCGCGATCATCGTGATCGGCTCCTACTACGCCGCGCGGCGGGTTCGTTGCACCGCCGAGCCGGTTTAGATGTCGTTAGGCCAGCCCAGCTTCTGCAGCGCCCCGGTCAATTGATCGAACCGATCAATCAACGCCGTCGCTCCCAATTCCGTCGCCGGTCGATCGCGAAACCCGAAGGTCACCGCCACGCATGGCAGACCGGCCGCCGCCGCGGTTTGGATGTCGGTGATCGAGTCCCCGACTAACACTGCCGGACCTCCACCGGCCCGACGAATCGCTTCGAGCAACGGCGCCGCGTCGGGCTTACGCAGCGCGAGGGTGTCGCCGCCGACTGTGCTTGCGAAACGCCCGCTCCAACCAAACGCCGCCAGAAGTTTGCGCGTGAGATGACGAGCTTGTTCGTGCAGATCGCGAGCTTTGCTCCGCGCGCCGTGAGGAGATCGAGCGCGGCCTCCGCGCCTTCGTAAGGGCGACTGCGATCGGCGATGTGTGCCTCGTAGTATTCGAGGAAAATTGGCAACGCTTCCTCGACGCGGGCCGGCGTCACCGGCCCGGTCGCGGCCAGACCTCTCTCGCTCAAGTTGCGCATCCCCCGCCCCACCATCTCGATCACTCGCGCGCCCGGAACTGGATTCCGCCCGAGTTGCATCAGCATATGATTGAGGGCGGCCGTCAGATCCGGCGAAGTGTCGGCCAGCGTGCCATCGAGATCGAAGGCAACAACGGCAAAGGGAAAACGGATCATGGCCAGACTGTTCGACTGCTCGCCGCCCGCTCGCAAGATCGCTCCTTATTCGGAGCCCGGATCGCTTCAACGGAGTTGGCCGGCACTCGGGACCGTGTGTAGCGTGCGCTGTCCTCAGCGCATGGTCTTGCGCGTGAGCCACGTCACGCAATCCGCTGAAACAGCGGACGCCGCACGGCAGCAAATATATGAAGCCGACATTCTATCCGACGCCTTCGCATTTCCGGAAATGGCTTCGGCGTCATCACGCGACCGCGAAAGAGCTTTGGGTCGGCTTTTACAAGAAGGGGCTCTGGGAAACCCAGTATCACCTGGCCGGAATCGGTCGATGAAGCGCTTTGCGTTGGCTGGATCGACGGCATTCGGAAGCGGATTGGCGAAGAAAGCTACGTGATCCGATTCACCCCGCGCCGGCGCAGGAGGATCTGGAGCGCGATCAACATCCGGCGAGTGGTGGACCTGACTAACGAGAAGCGGATGCACCCGGCCGGGTTGACGGCGTTTGCGGCCCGGGTCGAGAATAAGTCCGACGGTGGGCTGGTCGCGGCGCGGGGGCGGCGGCAAACCCTGCGCCGGCACATGGCGGGAGAAATCCTGGGAGAAGAAAAGCTGCTCCGCCTGGCGCGCCTCTGCGGGCTGAGCCTGGTCACCATCTACGGCTTGCAGGCCGCGATTGGCGATATTGCGCGCTTTGCCCAGAGTAAGAAGCTGGTCGCTTATCTCGGCCTCAACCCGAGCGTCAGCCAGAGCGGCGACTACCAAGGGGCCACGGCCCTAAAGCGGCATGGCCGCGGCGCGCTGTGCGCCCTGCTCATCCAATCGGCCAACCCCGAAAGCTTTCGGGGCTCCAGGTCAAAAACCCGCTGCAAAAGTGGGGCCTGGCGGTGGCGGCGCGGCGCGGGCGAAACAAAGCGGCCGTGGCCGTCGCGCGCAAACTCTGCGTCGCCATCTGGCACGTCCTGAGCGGTCATGCCATTGGCGCCCTCGAACCACTCCTGCGCCTGCGCACGAAGCTGGGTAAACTCGCCACCGAGCTGGGCCTGCCCGCGATAAAAACCCTCGGCTACAAAAGCAAGACTGCCCTTATCGAGCAAAAACTCTATCTCCTCAAGAGCTATCCCTGAAGGGAAGGTCGGTTCGAGGGGAACAGAAAAACCTTTATGCAAACATTAAGAGCTAACTTGACTTAACCACATGTCTGCATCGCCTGGGTTAGACGTTGCGGGTTTGGTCACCGGCCTGCGTGTTAAAACGGATTAGAAGACGCTCGCAACCCGCTACAGCGTCAGTGCGGTGCAAGGCTTCTGCCGCCTGAATCTCTAGGTCCTTGCCGGCCAGAGCGTCTGCCGCCCAATAACGTCGAACGTCGCCGATCGGTAAATGGTCTGAGGCGTCGTCGATGATGACGAAAGGAAGGAAGTCGGGATCGTGGTACGAGGAGGAAGCGCGAGATCGAAGACTGCAAAGAAGACGTGATCCCTCGATGACACCCAACTCGCCACGGAGAATAGCTGAAGCGGCTGCAATGACCTGCTGCTGCGCTGTCGCGTATTGTTCCCCGCAACGCTCCGCCTCAGCAACAGCCTCAGATATCGTCGAAGGATCATAGCCTCTCGCCTTCATCTCGGCTATGTCGACTGGAAACGAATCCTTCATGGACGAATCACGATGCGCGTAGCTACGTCTAACAGAGATTATACGAAAGGTCGTTTCGCCTATTTCGGTTGCTCACGGTGCAGGGGCCGGGATAAAACGAATGCATGCGGAAACGAGCCTGACGGGGACGAGCCAAGCTGCTAAGCCTAAATTTCTCGATCAGAACCGGAAAACCGGGGTCGGTCTGTGCATGTTGCCCTCTTTCATCGGACTGAATAACAGGTCAAAGCTTCGATGTGTTCGATAATGCGTTGAGCCGCGGAGGACGGGAGCTTTTCAAGTTCCTTGCGTGCCGAGCGAGCAAAGGTAATCGAATAATCAGCCATGCGCCTTGGCGCGCTTCAGGCGGCGCTTGACCGAATCAAGGCTTTCCCTGGGTTCGCGTGCGCGCGACTCCGCCAGGACGGTGTCGAAAAAGTCTTCCCAAAGCTTGCGATGTCGGCGCAGGTCAATGACAGCCGCAGTCTTCTCGCCGCGTGAGTCGATCATGAATGTGATACCGCTCATAACGAGGACAGTATCGAATTACGGAATCAAAAACCAGCGTCATTCGGCGGCGCCCAGCTTTTCAGTCCCGGCCGGGGCGGTCAACGGGCGAATACGGCTTGTTCCGGAATGCGCTTTTTGGTCTGACACCGAGCGGCTCCCGATATTCCAGTTGAAGCGAAGCCGAACAGTTCCAAACTACGCGGATGCTTCACCATCCAACGCGCGCCACGCGCGTGCTGTTGTCGGGCTTGCTTGCTGCCAGCCTCGTTTTTGGTCTCACGCATTCCGCCGACTCGGCGTCTTCCAAGGCGAAACCGAAGAAACCTGAGGCGACGCCCAAGGTCTCCGCTTCCGGGACTGGCTTCCCCTCGCCTTCCCCGGCGGTGGCCCCCGCGGTCGAGCCGAAAGCCGAGAGCAAGGATCAGTTCGACGAAAAACTTTGGAGCGGGATGCAGTGGCGCGAAGTCGGACCCTATCGCGGCGGTCGCGCGATCGCGATCGAGGGAGTCTCGGGCGAGCCAAACACTTATTATTTTGGAGCGGTGGCGGGCGGCGTCTGGAAAACGACGGATGGCGGCGCCAACTGGAAACCGACCTTCGACAAGCAGCACTCCACCTCGTCGATCGGCGCCATCGCGGTCGCGCCGAGCGATCACAATACGATTTACGCGGGTGCTGGGGAAGGCGCGCTGCGGGGCAATATCACCTATGGCGACGGCGTTTATAAATCCGTCGATGGCGGGCGCAACTGGCGCAACGTCGGCCTGAAGGATTCCCGCCACATCGGCGCGCTCATCGTTAACCCGGATAATCCCGATATCGTTTTCGTCGCGGCGATCGGCCACGCCTACGGACCGAACACGGAGCGCGGAATTTTTCGCACGACCGACGGCGGCAAGACCTGGACGAAGGTTTTGAGCAAGGACGAAAATACCGGCGCGATCGACGTCGTTTTCGATCCGCATAATCCCAACACGCTTTTCGCCGCGCTCTGGCAAGTCCGCCGGCAGCCGTGGTTTTTCTCGAGCGGCGGCGAAGGGAGCGGACTCTATCGCTCGATCGACGGAGGGACCACGTGGCAGCAATTAAAGGGACACGGGTTGCCCGATGGCATTCTCGGGCGCATCGGCGTGAGCGTTTCCGGCGCGGATTCCGATCGGATCTACGCCATCATCGAGGCGAAGGAAGGCGGCATCTTCAAATCGGATGATGGCGGCGATACCTGGGAGAAAATCAACGACGACCTGCGCTTCCGTCAGCGCGCCTGGTATTTCAGCAAAGTCTACGCGGACCCACGCGCCGTCGACACGGTTTATGTCTTGAACACCGGGCTCTTCCGCTCGGTCGATGGCGGCAAGACTTTCAACCTCCTGCCCGCGCGCCATGGCGATCATCACGGACTCTGGATCGACCCGAAAGATCCCGACCGAATCGGGAACGCCAACGACGGCGGCGTCGCGGTTTCCATCGACGGCGGTGAAACCTGGTCGACCCAGAACAACCAGCCGACCGCGCAGTTTTATCACGTCGCGGTCGATAACGCCTTCCCCTATCACATCTACGGCGCGCAACAGGATAACTCCAACGTCGGAATCTCGAGCCGGGGCGAGAGTGGAATTATCGGGCGCCAAGATTGGTTCCAGGCCGGCGGCGGCGAGTGCGGCTTCGTCATCCCGGACCCGCGCGACTGGCATATCATTTATTCCAACAACGAGGGTAACATCACCCGCTACGACAAGAGCAAGGAGTTATACCAGGACGTGAGCGTCTGGCCGCTCGACCGCTCCGGTCATGGCGCGGCCGATTTGAAACATCGCTTCCAGTGGATCTCGCCGCTCCTCCTTTCCCTGCACAATCCCGATACCATCTACACTGCCGGCGAAGCCGTCTTTAAGTCGACCGACCAGGGCCATAGTTGGACCGCGATCAGCGAAGACCTCACCCGCAACGACAAGAGCAAACAGAAACCGAGTGGCGGCCCGATTCAGAACGACATCACCAGCGTCGAGTATTACGACACCATTTTCGCGCTCGCCGAATCGCCTCTCAAAAAAGGAATGCTCTGGGCCGGCACCGACGACGGTCTGGTCCATGTCACGACCGATGACGGCGCCACCTGGCTGCGCGTCACGCCCAACATGCCGGAGTGGAGCCAGGTCGGCCTGATCGATCCTTCCCATTTCGATGCCGCGATCGCTTACGTCGCGGTCGATCGTCACCGCCTCGATGATTTCAAGCCCTACATTTTTAAGACTAACGACACCGGGCGGAACTGGACCGCGATCAGCAATGGCATCCCGGAAGGTGCCTACGTGCACGCGGTGCGCGAGGATCCGAAGCGGCGCGGTCTCCTTTATGCCGGCACGGAGCTCGGCGTCTATGTCTCCTTCGACGACGGCGCGCATTGGCAACGGTTGCAGTTAAATCTCCCGACTTCGCCGATTCGCGATCTCGTGGTGAAAGATGACGATCTCGTCGTCGCAACCCACGGACGCTCCTTCTGGGTGCTGAATGATTTGACCCCGCTGCGCCAAATCAATGCCCAGGTCGCGCAGGCCGACATGACGCTTTATCAGCCGCAGACCGCCATCCACCTCCATTACCCGGAAGAGTTCGATACCCGCCAAGCGGCCGGGACCAATCCGCCGCGCGGCGCGATCATCGACTATTACTTGAAAGAGGCACCGCAAGGTGAAGTCACCCTCGAGATCCTCGACCCGCAGGACAAGCCGGTGCGCCATCTTTCCAGCGTGGAGCGCAAAGAAGATGCGCAACCGCCGGAGTGGCCTGACCAGGTGGAAACGCCAAAAACCATTCCCGCCAAGGCTGGCATGAACCGCTTCGCCTGGGACCTGCGCTCCGACGACCCGGTGCAAACTCCCGGCGCCTTCTATTATGGCAGCGGCCCGCGGGGACCGCTTGCCCTGCCCGGCAACTACCAGGTCCGCCTAACGGCTAACGGCAAAAGTCAGACTGCGCCGCTTCATCTCGCGATCGATCCGCGCATCAAGGACGCCGGCCCGGGCATGGTGAAAAACTTCGAGCTTGTTTCGCGAGTTAACGCGCGCTTTTCGCAACTGCACCAGGCGATCAACGAGATCCGCGAGACCAAGTCGCAGCTCGCTGCTTTGCACAAGCGCTTCGGCGATGTCGAACGCCTCAAGCCCGCGATGAGCGCAGCCGATGACATGGAAAAGAAAATGTCGGCGATCGAGGAAAGGCTCACCCAGGTGAAGATGAAGAGCTCGGAAGGAAATCTCGTTTATCCGAATGAGCTGAACGAACAATTCTACACCTTCAGCCAGACGGTCGAAGCCGACGCTGCTCCGACCGAGCCGCAGTTGGAAATCTTCAAGATGCTTGACGGGCAGCTCGAAGAGCAACTGAAAGCGTGGTCGCAAATCAAAACCGACGAGGTGCCCAAGATCAACGGGCTGATCAGACAGGCCGATCTTCCGGCACTGACGGTAGCGGCGACGGCCACACCATCGCCCGCGACCACCCCGAGTCCCTCGCCGGCGGATTCCCCTTCGCCCGCACCGAGCGCTTCGCGATCGCCCACCGCATCGCCGACGCCGAAATAGCCTAACGATTGTTGTGCATCGCTTCGCAATTTGTCATCTTGAGCGATGAGCCATCCGCACCACCACGAGACTGATTTTGGGCGCGCCTTCGCGATTGGCGTGCTCCTCAACACCGGCTTCATCATCGCGGAAGTGGTCTTCGGTTTGCTCAGCCACTCCCTCTCGCTCCTAGCCGATGCCGGCCATAATCTTGGCGACGTTATGGGTTTGCTCATGGCCTGGGCGGCGACCAATCTCGCGCGGCGCAGCCCGACCGAACGCTTTACCTACGGACTGCGTCGAACTTCGGTCCTGGCCGCGCTCTTCAATGCCGTTATTCTTCTCGTTGGCATCGGGGCGATCGCCGCGGAAGCGATCCGTCGCATCGGCCATCCCGAGCCTGTTCTCGGTCAAACCATGATCTGGGTCGCGGCCGCCGGCGTCGTCGTCAACGGCGTCACCGCCTGGATGTTTGCCGGCGGCCGCAAAGGCGATCTCAATATTCG
>JBDTCM010000305.1:0-3739 GCA_039923575.1 Chthoniobacterales bacterium | reverse complement strand
GGTCCACTTTTCCTCAAACGTTTTCATAAACATCTCGCAACAAATTCTGCAGTTTTTTGCGCGCGTAGAAGAGACGCGACATGACCGTGCCGATGGAGCAGCCTAACGACTCGGCGATTTCGTGGTATTGCATGTCGTCGATTTCCTTCATCAAAATGACCGCGCGATGCTCGGGCGAAAGCTGGGCGATGGCGGCGTCGATCCGGTTCCGGATTTCCTTGTGCTCCATCCGCTCGTGCGGGAGCGCGTCGGCGTGGGGGACGGTGCGCGACGCGGGATCGATTTCCTTTAATTGAATCGCATCGTCAAACTCGGCGCCTCCGCCCCGGACTTGTTTCTTGCGCAGCCAATCGATCGTCACGTTCATGACGATGCGATAAATCCAGGTGTAAAAGGAAGATTGCCCGCGGAACCGCGCGATCGATTTCCACGCTTTCAGAAAACTGTCCTGGGCCAGATCCCAGGCGTCCTGCTCGTTATGCACCATGTTGTAAATCATACCAAAAACCCGGGTGCGATATCGGCTAACGAGTTGGTCGAAGGCCTCGGTCTTGCCCGCCTGTGCCTGTTTGACGAGGTCGAGTTCCGGGACATCGGCCTGAGCCGCAGTCGCTTCCGTGTCCATTTTTAGACGGGGACGAGCCCGATTCATTCAACCGCTAAAGGCTGCCGTAGCGGCGCAGCCATTCGCCCCGGAACTCACCCATCAACAGGATGATGCCGTCGCGGACCTGGAAGATCCGTTGTTGCAGGGCAGAATGCTGCTCCCGGGTGATGGATTTCTTCGTGCTGAGCTGGGCTGAGGCCTCCATCGCGACGGTGATGGCTTTGAGCGAGCGTTTCAGGTAAGCGATCGTCATGCCGAGTTCCTCGGCTTCTTCATCGCTTAAGGCGGCGGCCAGTTTCGCGCTCGCCAGCGCGGTGTGGGTGGCCAGCTTGACCGCGGCCGGGTCGTTTTGCAGGCTGCCTTTGGATTCGAAGAGCCGGTCGATCCAGATCGTTAGGGAGAAAGCGGCGCGGTAGAGCACATGCTGCTCGAAACTCTCGGTGCACGCACTGATCTGATCTTCGGCGCTAACTTCCTCTTCTTCATCCTCGAGGAGAGATTCCACGTCCTCGTTCCAATCGTCGCCAGTGTCTTCGGCGAGATGGCACCAGCCCATTTCGCGCGCGACAATTTCATCCCGCTGCGGGTCGTCGATGTACTTCTCGAGCAGCTCCATGTATTTCTCCGTCTTCTGGTCCTGCTGCTGGAGAAACCGTTCCCACTCGTATTCATCCCAAGCCCGGTCTGAGTCGTGCTCGGCCATGCATTTCATCTAGGCCAACTTGACAGGCTGCGCAAAAAAATTTCACGGGCTGCCGGCCCCTTTGACCGCCTCGTCCATTCGCCCGTAAACTCCCGGATGCATACGGTCGAGGAGGATGAGCAGTTTTATCGCGATACCTGCACGCACTGGCTTCCACCAGAAATCGAGCGCGATGAGAAGGGATTCATCAAAACCGGAGCCGCCGTGGCGAACGCACCCGCCTGGCAAAAAAGTGAGCGCGCGCCCGGACCTCTGGAAACGAGCGTGCCCGGGATCTTCGCCGCGGGTGATGTCCGCTCCGGCTCGGTCAAGCGGTGCGCCGCCGCGGTCGGCGAAGGCGGGATGGCGATCGCGAGCGTGCAGGAAGCGTTGGGCGCTTTCGCCTAACGAGCATCACACCCGGGCGGCTTCTTGATCTTCCGCGCGCTTGGTTTGCAGCCGCAACTGGCCGCAGGCGGCGTTGATGTCGTGACCTTTCTCACGGCGCAAGGTGGCGACCGCGCCGTGCTCGCGCAGGATGCGGAGAAAAGTTTCCTGCCGATTGCGCGAGGGCCGCGACCACTCCAGGCCCTCGACCGTGTTGTAGGGAATGAGGTTGGTCTTGGCCGAGAGACGGAGCGCGTGCTTCGCCAGCTCGTGCGCCTGCTCGTCGCTGTCGTTTACGCCGGCGATGAGGATGTATTCGAACATTAATCTCTTTTTTTGCGCGACATATTCATCGCAAGCCGCCAGGAGCGTCGCGAGATTGTATTTGCGATTCACGGGCATGATCTGGCTGCGCACTTCGTCAGTCGCGCCGTGCAATGAGATGGCGAGCCGGAATTGGGTCGGCTCGGTCGCGAGTTTGCGGATCTGGGGTGCGAGGCCGCTGGTTGAGATGGTAATGTGACGCGCGCCAATCTCGAGGCCCCAGGGCGCATTGATGATGCGGATGGCGCGCAACAGGTTCGTGAGGTTGGCGAGCGGTTCGCCCATGCCCATGAAGACGATGTTGTCGATCGCCTCGCCGCTCGTGGCTTCGATCGCGAGCAACTGGCTGACGATTTCGCTCGCGTCGAGATTTCTCGAAAATCCGTCCAGCCCGCTCGCGCAAAACTTGCAGCCATACGCACAGCCGACCTGCGTCGAGACGCAGGCCGTGCGGCGGTCGGAGGTCTGACCATAAAGCGCCGGGGACGCGGGAATGAGGACCGACTCGATCAGGCTGCCATCACCGAGACGGAAGAGAAATTTCTGCGTCGTGTCCTTGGAACCAAGCACGCGGACGACTTCCGGCGCGGTGAAAGAAAAATCGGCTGCCAGTTGGGCACGTGTCGCCGCGGGCAGGTCGGTCATGGGGGCGAAGGCATTCACCCGCTTTTTGTAGAGCCAGACCGCCACCTGCTTGGCGCGGTAGGCCGACTCACCCCGGGCCGCAAAATGTGCGGTGAGTTCGTCAAGCGTGAGCGATTTGATCGAAGGCTTTGGCACCACGAGAATCTAGGGAGGCGGGCGAGGAGCGTCCAATGTAGACGTTTCCCTCTGGGAAACGCGAGAGTTGCATCGTTTGCAATGGAGCGCGCAGACCCGCGCTTCGCAGCCTCCGGCTCGGAAGAGCATACAGCTCGGAGAGAGCGAAGCGTCTACAGCCGCGCCACGAGGATGCCGTCGGGTTGTTCTTTCGTGTCGGGCTGATCGATCTCAATCGTGTAACCGCTCGTGCGCAAGAGTTCGCGACATTCCTCGTGCAGGGTCAGCCCACGGGCCCGGCCGTGGGTCCCGATCAGAAAAGACTTCACCGTCCCCGTTTTCAGACTCTCGGTTCCACCTTTCAAAACTTCTACCTCGAGACCCTGCACATCCATTTGCAGGAGATCGATTGGCCGACCCACCCGCCTGACGAAGGCGTCAAGAGTGATAGTCGGGATGGTGAGAATTTCGTTCTTCGGTGTGCGCAAGCCAACGGCTTCCAGGAGACGTTTCCAGCGGGCGCTCAACGAAACCGCTGCCTTCACTCCCTCCGGCGCGAGCCGGCTGCTGTAACCACGATCCATAAAGTTCTGGCTCCCGTCAGAAGAAGTGAGTCCCTCCGCGTGAATCACGAAGTCGTCTCTCGTTAGGCCATTCAGGATCAGGTTTTCATTCAGAAAACGACGATGCCGCTCGAGTGGCTCGACGCCGTGGATGGCAAGACGCGGAAAGAGTTTGTGCGCCAGGATCAGGTAGTAGCCGATGGCCGCACCGACATCGACAAAGCAGCCATCGGAGGGCAGACGTCGGATCAGGTCGAGGAAGATTTCTTCTTCTTCCGCTTCGTGGACGTTGCGCTTTTTGTAGCGTTCGCGCTGCTCGTCGAGGAGTTGATCCTCAAAGACGCGGACGCCGTTATCGAAGGTGTGGATGGCGCGGGTCACGGGGAGGGAACCTATCACAAGCCCAGACCAATCCCG
>JBDTCM010000304.1:0-2944 GCA_039923575.1 Chthoniobacterales bacterium | reverse complement strand
GTTGAGCGAAAAATTTTCGATCAACTGCCGACCGCCGAGTTCCATTCCGACCCCGCGTAATTCGATGACGCGATTCGCCAGCTTCGGCGCAGGCGGGATGATGAGATCGACATCGAGTTCTGCTTCCGGCGCTTCCTGCGCGGCCATCTCAAAATAGCGCTCCACTCGATCGACCGATTTCGTCCGGCGCGCCCGTGGCGCCTTGCGCACCCAGGCCAGCTCGCGCTTGAGGAATTTCTGCCGCTTGTGCTCCTGCATCTCCTCCACCGCCGCCCGCTCGGCGCGCGCCAACAAGTAGTCGGTGTAGTTTCCCGCGTAGCTGAAAAAATTCCCGCGCGAGAGCTCGATGATGCGGGTGGCCACGCGGTCGAGGAAATAGCGATCGTGCGTCACGAAAAGACAGGTGCCGCTGTAGCGCGCAAGAAAATCCTCCAGCCATTCGATCGAGCCGGTGTCGAGATGGTTGGTTGGCTCGTCGAGAATCAGGAAATCCGGCCGGGCGAGCAAAGCGCGACACAACGCGACGCGACGTTTTTCGCCGCCGGACAATGTGGAGACGGCGCGCTCGGCCTCAGGCGCATGCAGGTTGGTGATCAGGCTCTTGATTCGATGCTCGAGATTCCAGCCATCGAAGTGACTGATCTGGTCGAGCAGAATGCCGCTGCGCGCGCCCTCGGGTGGAGCCTCTTCGTATTCCTGGATCAAATCCAGAACTCGCTGCGCGCCGGCCAGAATGTTCGCATGGACCGTGGCCGTTTCATCGAGTTCAAACATTTGCGGCATGTAACCGACGACGAGGTCGCGCCGCAGATTCATCTCGCCGGCATCAGGTGGCATGACCCCGGCGGCGATTTGCAGGAAAGTCGATTTGCCCGAGCCGTTGCGACCGACCAATCCGATCCGCTCGCCTTCCAGGATCGTGACCGAAGCGCGATCGAGCACCACCTGAGTGCCGAAGCGCACGACCAGTTCGGTCGCGCTCGCAATCGTGTTTGGAACTGCCTCGGACATCTGATGACATAGCATATCGCCGCAGAGGGCCCAGCCGTGGCGCTGGTTTGGGCCCGAAAAAAAACATTGGACGCCGGCTCGCGTTTCATGTATTTCTGTCTTAACAGAAATGACTGATATTAACGACACCCTCGAACCGCTCGCGCAGAAGTTCGTCCTTCATTGGGGCGAGATGGGCACCCGCTGGGGTATCAACCGGACCGTGGCGCAAATCCACGCCCTGCTCATGATCGCCGACCAGCCTCTGCGGGCCGACGAAATCGCGGCCACCCTCGGGGTCGCGCGCTCCAACGTCAGCACCAGCCTGCGGGAGCTGCAGAACTGGGGCATCGTCCGGTTGATTCATCGGCCGGGCGATCGGCGCGATCATTTTGAATCGATGCAGGATGTCTTCGAGATGTTTCGCGTCATCGCCCGGGAGCGGAAAAAGCGCGAGGTCGACCCGACCGTGCGCGTGCTGCGCGAGTTCATCGAGGGATCCAAGAAGGCGGGGGAACGCGCCACGCGCGAGCGCCTGCAGGAGTTGCTCAAATTCTTCGAGCTTGGGACGGCCGTTTACGAACAGTTCGAAAAGCTGCCGACCCCCGCGCTGCTCAAAATGGCGAAACTGGGCGACAAGGCGTTCCGGCTCCTGGGATTGACCGGGAAGGAGCGTGCGTGAACGAAAATCGCGTCATCCTCGCGGGTGGCAGCGGCTTTCTCGGCCGATCGCTGGCCGAGGTCTTGGGGCGAGAGGGTTGCGACGTCATCGTACTCACGCAAGGGCGCGCAAGAGAAGAGGGGTCAGTTCGCTTCGTGCCGTGGGATGGAAAAACCGTCGGCGATTGGATGCCGCTCTTGGAGAACGCGCTCGCGGTCGTAAACCTCACCGGGAAGAGCGTGAACTGCCGTTACACGCCGGCGGCACGCGCGGAGATCCTGAATTCGCGGATCGATTCCGTGCGCGCGCTGGGCGAAGCGATTGCGCGCTGCGCGCAGCCGCCGCGAGTCTTTATGCAATCCGGTTCGCTCGCGATCTATGGAAACCCGGGCGACCACGTCTGCACCGAGGATTCACCTCACGGCTCGGGATTTTCAGCGGAGGTTTGCCGAGCATCGGAGGCCGCTTTCAACGGCCTGGCCCTCCCCGCGACCCGCAAAGTTCTGCTCCGAATCGGCTTCGCCCTGAAATGTCGCGAGGGTGCCCTGCGCACTCTCGAAAACATCACCCGGCTTTTTCTCGGGGGCACGATCGGCAACGGCCGGCAGTACATCAGCTGGATTCACATCGCCGACCTCGATCGGATGTTCCTGTCCTGTCTCGAACGCGATGATCTCAGCGGCACATTTAACGCGACCGGCCCCACGCCGGTGACGAACGCGCAGTTCATGGCCGAGCTGCGGCGCGCGTTGCATCGGCCGTGGAGTCCGCCCGTGCCGGCCGCGCTGGTTCGGATCGGCGCGCGGGTGATGGGCACGGAAGGCGATCTCGCGCTGCACGGATTCCGCTGCCTGCCGACGCGTTTTCTGGAAGCAGGCTTTCGCTTCGATTTCACCTCGCTCGGAACCGCCCTCTCTGATCTCTATGGAACGGACAACGCTCTTTGAACTCGCACTCAGAGCCGCGGCCTGCGCGCAGCTCGGCATCGCTCTGCTCAACTTCTCGTTAGTCCGGTTGATGCGATGGAAACCGGATCTCGACCAGCTTCAGCTCCTCATCCGCGAAGTCTTCAATGTCCACCTCGTCTTCATTTCGGTGACGGTTGCGACCTTTGCCGTCCTGACCTGGCGCTTCGCCGGGGAAATTGCGACGGGCGCTGACCCGGCGGCGACCTGGTTGGCGATCGCGATCGGAATTTTCTGGGCGATCCGCTCGATCATGCAATGGACCAGCTACAGTTCGACGCACTGGCGTGGCGATGCCATCCGAACCGGATTGCACTGGCTCCTTTTT
>JBDTCM010000303.1:0-3655 GCA_039923575.1 Chthoniobacterales bacterium | reverse complement strand
AGGTCGGCGATTTCATTCTGGTCGCTGCTTTAGGCGTAGTGATCGGCGGGCGGCTTGGCTTTGCGCTCTTTTATCGTCCGGGGCAACTGCTGGTCGATCCGCTTTTCGTTTTCCGCATTTGGGATGGCGGAATGTCGAGTCACGGCGGCATGATCGGGCTGACCCTGGCGACGTTTCTCTATGCGCGCCGGGAAAGGGTTTCGTGGCTCGGTCTGGCCGATAACATCGCCGTGGTCGCACCGGTTGGTTTGTTCCTTGGCCGCTGCGCGAATTTCATCAATGGCGAACTCTACGGCCGCGCCACGACAGTCCCGTGGGCGATGCAATTTCCCAAAGAAGCGATCGATCTGCCGGAGGTCGGTGCGCGTGTTCTCGCCGCGGTGCACGCCGCGCGACCGGAGGCGGGCGATCTGGAGGCTGTGATCGCCCAGGCGCGCAGTGACCATCCCCTGCAAACGATCTTCCACCAGGTTTTGACGCCGCGGCATCCGTCGCAGTTGTATGAGGCACTTCTGGAAGGAGTCTTCCTTTTCGGTTGTCTCTGGTTGCTGCGCGTCCGCACGAAACCGCCGCGCGGGATGCTGGCCGGAATTTTCCTGCTCCTCTATGCTCTCGTCAGGGTGAGCGTCGAAAATTTTCGCGAGCCCGATGCGCCGTTGACCGGTCCGTTCACCCGCGGGCAAACGCTCTCCGTTATGCTGGTGGTGGGCGGGATTTGCTTTGTCGCCTACGCTCTCAAGACGAGGCGCTCTGAATAATGTGGGAGGGGCCTTTGCGCCCCGATGGGCTAAGGCGTCACAACGGATCGGGGCGCAAAGGCCCATCCCACATTGCCGGACTTCAAGCCTTCGCCGGCTTCATCACGAACCCGGCCACGAGGCCGACGCAGAAGAAGCCCACCACTTGAATGCACATGTAGGCCGCAGTGTAAACCGTCGGAAACCCGTACCAGTTCCAGTAGGAAATATTAGTCGCGATCGCCGCGAGCAGGCCGGCAAGGGTAACGAATCCGAGGCGCGCACCGAAACTCGTTAGGCGGGTGAGGCTAAGAAGGAAGACGGCGAGAAAGGCTTCGAAAAATTCGGTCGCAAATTCAATCGACAAATAGCGGACCATGACGATTGGTCGCGAACCGGCCGGGTGATACATCAGGATTCCCGACGGATATCGCGCCAGTTTTTCGTCCATGTGCTTCATCGCCTCGTGTTGCGCTTCCCGACTCGGGTTCGGGTCGAGACCAAGTCCTGGGAAAATGTAGAGCCCTTCATTCTCCGCGATATTGCTTTGCATCGCGCTGAGGACGGCGGTTTCGTTTGGAATTTCGCGGATGCCCGCTTCGCCAAGTGGAAGCTTCATGTGAGCGATCGAAGTCCAGATGAACATCGTGATTCCACCGAGAAGAGCTGCGAGAAGGATGCGTTTCATGAGTATGTCTGCTGGAGGTGATCATGATCGGATGCGAACCGGGAGTCGAGTCTTACACTCAATACACCGGCTCGGTCGCCCGGGTGTTTCTGAGAAAGACCTGCGCGAAAATGAACAGGATCGCGAAGATAACGACGGAGAGCGCCGCGGCCCAGCCGAAGCGATACATGTTGAAGGCCGCCTTGTAGACGTAGGAGACGAGGATGTGGGTCGAGTCCGCCGGCTCGCCCATGTTCGAGACGAGCCAGACGACGTTGATGTTATTAAACGTCCAGACCGTGCCTAACGTGATCGCCGGGATCATGACCGGCCGCAGCAACGGCGCGGTGATGTTCCAAAACTGAAACCACTTCGAAGCGCCATCGACATCCGCCGCCTCGTAAAGTTCGTCGGGAATCGATTGCAGGCCGCCGAGTGCGATCACCATCATGAAGGGAAACCCGAGCCAGATGTTGGTGATGATGACGGCGAGGAACGCCTCGAACGGCGAAGTGAGCCATTGCACGGGCGAGAGGTGCAGATACTTCGTGATGAGCAGATTCACCGCGCCGTATTCGTAGTTGAACATCCCGCGCCAGGTGAGCGCGCTGATGTATTGCGGGAGCGCCCACGGCAGGATGAGCGCCACGCGCCAGACCGATTTGCCACGGATGAATTTCTGATGGAGCACGACGGCGAGGAAAACGCCGATTACGACATGGAAAACGATGTTGACCACGGTCCAGATGACCGTCTTGAGCAGGATCGACCAGAAGAGCTCCTGTCGAAAAACGGAGACATATTGCGCGAAGCCAATCAGCCGCCAGTCGCGGATGTGATAGAGGTTCGCGTCGGAGAAGGAGAGGATGACGTTGAAAAGGAACGGGAAGAGGACGACCGCGAGAATGACGAGCAACGCCGGCGCGAGGAGCAGGGTAATGAAGAGTCGAGCTCTGAAGTTCGCGCCGTTCATTGGTCAGAAGTTATCTGAACGAAAGAGGCGTTTCCGCAAGATGCTTGTCATCCCGATCTGGCGCAGCGCGGATCCCTCGCCCTCTGCGCGGCTCGGGATGACAGGTTTTTGTGGCACGCTAGAGATTGCCGTCGGCAATGTTTTTTTCCGCTTCGCGCTGCATGCGACGCGCGGCTTCTTTGGCCGTGATCGCACCGCTCATCACGAGCTGATACGGTCCGCGCATTCCTTCCCAGATTTGCCGCATCTGCGGCACGATCGGCATCGGGCGACCGTGCTCGATTTGCTCCATGGAGGCGAGCAGGGCCGGGTTGTTCTTGATTGCGGGCCCGGCCAGCACGGTCTTGTCTACGGGCGTGGTGGAAAGTTGTAGCGCCATTTTCTCCTGCACTTCCGCACTCGTTAGGTAAGTGACCAGGTCGCGGATCAGGCCGAACTTTGCTGGCGGTACATTCGCGTTCACCGAGTAACCCTTCGCGGAAATCATCGGCTCGCACCAGAGGCCGGTCTCAGTGTTGAACGGCAACGGCGCGACCATGCTTTTCTTCGGCACATCGTAACCGGCCCAGGACCACGGGCCGTTGATGATCATGGCGGTGCGGCCCTCCTTGAAGAGCATGTCGGCGATCTCGTAGTCGCCCTCCTGCGGGATGATTTTGTATTTGTCGCGCAGATCGAGAATGAACTGGATGGCGCGCACGGTCTTTTCGTTGTCGAGCGCGGGATGGCCTTGCGCATCCATCACCCAGCCGCCGAAGCCAGTCAGGAAGGGGATGAAGAAAAAGGGCTCGCGATAATTCCAAGTCAATCCGTATTCGTCCATCTTGCCGTCGCCGTTGTCGTCTTTCGTCAGGCGTTGACCGAGGGTGATCAACTCATCGAGCGTTTTCGGCGGCGTGGGGACGAGCGCACGGTTGTAAACGAGGGTGAGATGATTGCCAATCTGGTCGGCTGCAAGCCAGTGCGAGCCCTTCCAATCCACCAATCCCTGGGGTGTGAAGCGCGCGAAGAAATCGGCGCCGAAGACTTGATCGAGCGGCCGGATCGTTTCCGTCGTGACGAGGACGCCAACGTTATCTGCCGGTCCGTAAATAAGGTCGGGTCCCTGGCCCGCGACGGCGGCGATGATGTAGAGGTTGCGCAGCTCTTCGTTCTCCTTGTAGAGCGCCTCCACGACCTGGTCAGGATGCGCGGTATTATATTGCCTGACGAATTCGTTAAAGAGATCGCGTTCGCCGCCGATCTTCTGGTGCCAGATGCGGATGTGGGCGCGCGTAT
>JBDTCM010000302.1:0-2987 GCA_039923575.1 Chthoniobacterales bacterium | reverse complement strand
GCGGGCGCACTGCCCGGTTGAATGGCGAGCGCGTGACAATCGGGATGCACCTTCTCGGAAAGATCTTCGCGAAAATTTTTCCCGGCATCGTCGGACGCGAGCAGCGCCATGGCCAGGACGTAGACGCGCTGGTCATTCGCGGGATCGATCCGGATCTGGCTGAAATAAAACGGCCGCGGATTGATGTCGCTCATCCGGGCCCATTTTTCGCCGCCATCTTCCGAACGAAAAACGCCGCCGCTCCGGCTGTGAATGCTGCTGATATCGGTCGCGCCGCCCTCGTCACTTTGCACCAGCGCCATCACGACCTTCGGTTTGCTCGCCGACACCGCGAGTCCGATCCGACCGGTCTGGCCGGGCAGACCTCCCGCACATTTTTTCCAGGTCTCGCCGCCGTCGGTGCTCTTGAAAATTCCGCCGACATCGGCGCCGTTCGTCGCGGTCACCCCATAGGCAAACGACCAGGGCGTGCGCTGCCGCGCGTATAAAGTCGCGCAAATGGTTTCCGGATTTTCCGGATCGAGCACGACGTCGCCGCAACCGGTCCGAACGTCGTTAGGCGCAGGCGCGTGCAGGACGATTTTCCAAGTCTTGCCGCCATCGGTTGTCTTGAACAAGCCGCGCTCGCCGCCGTCTTTCCAGAGGTTGCCCATCGCGGCCACGTAGGCGACTTCCGGTTTCGTCGGGTGCACGGCGATGCGCGCGATGGCGCGACTTTCCTTCAGGCCGACGTTCGCCCAGGTGCTGCCGCCATCGGTGGAACGATAAACGCCGTCGCCCCACTCGGACGAATTACGGTCGTTCGCTTCCCCGGTGCCAACCCAGAGCACATCCGAATCCGAGGGCGCGATCGCAACCGCGCCGATCGAGAGCACCGCCTGCTTGTCGAAAAGCGGCTCGAAGCTGACCCCGTTGTTGCTCGTCTTGAACAGACCGCCGGTCGCGAGTCCGACATAAAAAACGGCCGGATTGCGCGAATCGAGCGCGATCTCCGAGACCCGGCCACCCATGACTGCGGGTCCGATCGAGCGCGCCTTGAGTCCTTTGCAAAGAACATCTGTCAGCTGCACCGGCGTGGCCGAAGGGGATGGCGTCGCGGAGGCAGCCGGCGCGGCGGCGGCAGGCGTGGCCAGAGCGGGCGGTGGAGAAACAATCGGTGCCACTTCCGTTTCCTGTCCCGGCGCGAGGCGCGGAAGAAGCAGCAGCGAGCAAAACGAAATCAGAACCACACTCCGACGCGCAGGGAATTTCATCCAACTTCTTAGCGCGATTTTGCGGGGCGTGCGAGCCCGGCTTCGCGGAAACCGAACCGCGCTCGTTAGGGCGCCCTGGCCGGCAACGCCTGGCTGCTTTTGATGATCTGGTCTTCCGGCGTGAGCTTGTTGGCCTTGCCGCTGAAAATGATTCGGTTCGGTTTCTCGGCCAGCGTACCGACGAGCGCTTTGGCGTGCGTCGTGATGACCTTGAGATTCAGGAGAATCACGTGCAGCTCGCGCATTTGCTCGCGCAGTTGTTTGTCGGTCGCACCCATAAACGTGTCCGCGGTGGAAAAAACGTTGCTCGCTTTCGCTTCGAGGCCGTTCAGGCCTTGAATCGTTTTCTGCAGTTCCTCGAGATCGACCCGCGCCGTCTCCGCCACCGGTGCAAGCTTGGGCAGGAAGAGGCCGAGATCGGTTTTCACGGTCGTGACGGCGCCGTTCAGGTTGGTGACGGTGCCGTTGAGGTTATCGATCAACTTGTTGGCATTGACCAGGACCGGACCGATCGCGCCGGTGATTTGTTCGATGCCGTAGGAAGGTGCACCCTGGATGATGGCATTGTTAGGCAAAATGGCCTTGCCGGGAGTGCCGGCGGAGAGAGCGACAAACTTTGGCGAAAGCATCGTGTCGGAGCCCAGGCTGGCCGCGATATCAGCAGGCAGCGGCGGCACGCTCTCGAGCAGCTCGATGGTTACTCTGACGGCGTCCTTAGTGTTCGGCTCGGCGACGCGCTGCGCTGCCGTCAGATGAAGCATGGCGATGACGCGCCCGGCCGGTGCGCCCGCATAACGAACTTCCGAATGGACCTTGATCCCGGCGACATCTTCGTAATCGATTTGCAAAGTGCGAGTTGGTTTCTGCAAACGGTAACCGGAGAGTGCAATGGTGAGCGCACCGAGCAAGACGATGCTGCAGGCGATGACAGCGAGCGCGACGAGATAATCGGAGAAATTTCGTTTCATGGTGTTTTGTGATGGAAGCGATTGCGCGCCCCGACGAATGGCCGCGGCTGCGTGTTTGGATAAGCCTGGTGCTCGCCCTGGGAGAGATTTATCGGCACGGGCCCATCGGCTTCGCCGTTGATGAATTGCTGCACCTCGGGGTTCGGGCTCGACCGAATCTCGTCCGGCGTGCCCTGCGCGATTATCTTCCCGCGGTTGAGCATGATCATGCGGGTGGCGATGCGGAAGGCGCTCGTCATGTCATGGGTCACGACAACGGCAGTCATCCCACTTCCTTTGGTCAGCTCGAGGGTGAGCTTGTCGACCACCGCGGTCATGATCGGGTCGAGCCCGGAAGTGGGTTCGTCGCTGAAGAGCAATTCCGGATCGAGCGCGAGCGCGCGCGCCAGTCCAACGCGCTTTTTCATTCCGCCGCTGATCTCCGACGGCTTGAGATTTTCGAAACCGGTCAGGCCGACCATTTGCAGTTTGCGCTTCACGATCTCCTCGATCGCATCCGGCTTGAGCGGCGTGTGCTGGAAGAGCGGGAGCGCCACATTTTCTCCCACGGTGAGCGAAGCGAGGAGCGCGCCGGACTGGAAGAGCATGCCGAAACGCCGCCGCACTTTGGCGATCTCGCGCTCGTTCATGGTGGTGATTTCTTCACCAAAGATTTTGACCGAGCCGGAGTTTGGTTTCATCACCCCGACAATGTGACGGAGGAGCGTGCTCTTGCCGCAACCGCTCCCGCCCATGATGACGAGCGTCTCGCCGCGCGTGATCTCAA
>JBDTCM010000301.1:0-4970 GCA_039923575.1 Chthoniobacterales bacterium | reverse complement strand
GTCGTAGGCCGACATTGTCTTCGCGATCGTGCCGGCCGCGCCGCCGACCTGGAAGAAGCGGCGCGCTACTTCCTGGCCGGCGCCGATCTCCGCGAAAGTCCCGTAGCGCTTCCGATCGAGATTAATCTGGAACGCCTTCTTGTTCGTTCCGATGTCCATCTCCGCGTTCATCGGGTCCAAGATGAGGGCAAACCGGTGCTTCTCAAATGTGGGAGGGGCCTTTGCGCCCCGATGGGGCTGCGGCAGGCCAACGGATCGGGGCACAACGGCCCCTCCCACATTGCTACAGCCGCACCCGCTCTGCGCTCTGCACCGGAATCCAGCCTTGCAGGTCGTTAGGCAGATCGGCGTAGATCCAGTCGCCACGGGTACTGAGAATCTTGATCTCGCTTCCCGGGGGCAGGACCAGGACCGTGCCCGCACTTTCCGCCGTGGCCAGGCGGGCCTGGACATTCTTGCTCGTGATGATGGCAACGTCGCGTCCCGAGCGACCCATCTCGAATTGGTAAACCGCGAAGGCGGCTCCGGCTCCGACCGTGCCTGCCAGCAAGAGCGCAAAAATCCAGACGACCGGTCGGCGCCGCGCCAGATAAAGTCCGCACAAAATCGCCGCCGCGCCCCAGAAAGCGACCGCCGCCAGCCAGGCGCATTGAGTTGGGGTCAGAAAATCGAGGTGCTGTTCCGCCCAGCCAGGCGCCAGCTCGAGCGCGCGCGTCTGGTCGCGCACCAGTTGCAGATTGGCCTTCGCCTCGGGCTGGTTCGGGTCGAGCGCGAGCGCGCGCTCGTAATTGAGAATAGCGCGTCCGCGGTCGTCGGCCCGGAAATAGGCGTTGCCCAGATCGTAAAACAAACTCGCGTTCCATTGCCGGTCTTTGACGAGCGATTCGTAGCCGGCAATCGCAGCGGGATAATGGCCCGCGGCAAAGTCCGCGTTCGCCTTGGCGAACACCGAATCGGCCTCGGCCCGGGCCGCCGTTGCCATCGTTAGGCAGAGTGTCGCCGCCGTGAGCAGGGTGAGAATCGGTGCGCGCATCTCAGGTCAGGCTCTCGATGAGCTCCAGCACTTCGCGCCGGGTCTGTGCGGCGACGTTGCCGTTGCCGTTTTGCCGGCCGCTGTAGCGCAACTCATCGCTGCGCCGGAAAAGCTCGCGCATCCGGTCGCTTTTCTCCTCCGGCAGGGCGAAGGTCGCGACCGCCGCCTCGGCATCGACCGTGTTCGGCTCGACGCTGCGACCGCGCGAGGCGAGCGCAGTTTTGAGCTGCACCACGCGCAATGCTTCCGCGAAATATTTGTCCGGCGGATCGTTCGCCTGCCGCAGCTTGCGTTGCAACTCCGCCGTCTCCTGCTCCCAGGCGGCGCGGCGCAGTCCTTCCCGATTTTGCCGGCGGCGCTTCCGCATTTCCAAACCGAAAAAGCCGATCAAGCCAAGGAGCGGGACGCCCTGGGCCGCCCAGAAGACCGGCTGGCTGAAAATGGGAGTAAAGGTCATTCCCCAACCGCGGTGATCCGAGAGCTGGTAAAGAATGTCCTGTCCTTGCGGCGCGGCGGTGGGCTGGGCGGTGGCTGACGGCGGGGTCGTGGCGGCGCTCGCGATCGCCGGGGCCGCGGCGGGCGCGGTCCCGCCCTCCACCACCACCGGCAGGGCATCGCTCTTGAGTGTGATGTAATTTTCCTTGAGCGGATCGAAATAGGAGAAGAGCAGCGGCGGCACGACTTTTTTCTGTTCGTTAGGCGTGAGCACCATCTCGAAGCTCTTCGTGCCGCTGATCCCGATGTCGTCGCTCGGTTTGAAACTCGAGCCCGGCGGATAGGTGTGCCAGCCGCGATCGCTTTCCAGCACCGGCGCCGTGACCTGGTCAAAGTTGCCGCGCCCGGTGATATCCGCCGTCACCGTGAGCGGGTCGCCGATCTGCGTTTTTTTCGGCTTCACCTCCGTCGTTAGGGAAAAGTTTCCGACGGCGCCGGAGAAACTGGGCGGCGCGTTGGGCGGAAGCGGCTTGATCTCGATCGTAGTGGTCTCGCTCGAGAACTTGATCTCCCGCTGCTCGCCCACGCCGGCGAAGGGATTGTTGAAGAACGGGTCGGAGAAGGGATCGTCCATTCCGAAAATATCGAAAGGTGATTGCGCTCGATTGCGGGTAGCCCGCCGCGGCACCTGGATGATGGCCTTGGCGTCCTTGGCCGCCAACTCGAGTTTGCCGCTCCGGACCGCAGTAATCGCGGTCTTGAAGGTGACGATTTCATAGGAACGGCCATTGATCGATTCGAGGGTCTGTTCCGGATTTGGCATCCGCTGGGCGGTGAATCCCTGCCCGCTGAGCGTTGCGCCCTCGATCAGGCGGTGCGGGACCCGGGCGCTGATTCCGAGCCGGATCTCGGCTGGGATGACTTCGCCGACGTAAGCGGTGGTTTTCGGCACGATCAGCTCGGCGAAAGCGATCTTCTTGTCGTCGATCGCACTATTGTTGCCGCCTCCGCTCCCGCGGCGCGAAGTGGTCGTGCCGTCGTCGTTAGGCGCGACGTTCAAGGTCAGGGCCGGAGTACGCAACGTGCCGCTGTCCGTGCGCACGACCTGGGGAGGGATGGTGAAGGTCCCGGCCTTGAGCGGAAGGATGGTGTAGCTGTAAACGATGCTGTAGGTGAACCGGAAATTGCGGGCTTCCATGACCTGCTGCTGGCCGGTGGAACGAATATCGAGCCCGTCGACTGCGATGTCGCTCGGCGGAGTCGCGTTCCTGTCGCCCGTCACCTTGATCTGCAACTGCACCGGTCCATCGACTTCCGTTTCCGAGTTGCTCAGGACAGCGGTCACCGTCGGGGCGTCAGCCCGAAGATTGAGCGTCGGGAGAAAAACCAACGCGACGAAAAAGAGCGCGCCGATCCAGGCCGCAAAGGAGCGGGGGCGGGGGCGGGATTGGCGGAAAGAAAAGGTTTCTCGGAACGGCATCGGGTGTTGGGACTACCAGTCGTTATAGACAGGACGCACGCGCTTGTGTTCATCAAGCTGCACTTTCTGCTCCTCGTCTTTCATCGATTCCAGAAGCGCGGCTGCTTGCTTCGGGCTCATCTCGCCTTCTTTCTCCGGTTCCGCCTCAGCCACTTGCGGGGCCGGCGTTTCCTTCGGTTTCTCATCGCTCGCGCCCTTCACGTCGCCGGTCAGCGGTTTGTTTGGCGTGCCCGCCGGGCTCGGGCTGGGCTGCTCGCCGTTTTCGTTTCCGTCCTGGTCCCCGGAGCCTGGAGTTGGCGAGGGCGTTCCTTCCTCTCCGGGAGTCGGCGAACTTTCCGGCTGCTCGCCGGGCGTGGGCGAAGGTGTGGGGGACTCGCCCGCGCCTTCCTGCCGTTTCTCATCCCCGGGTGACGGACTCGGAGTCGGCGTTGTAGACGGGGTCGGTGACCCCGTTGGCGGCGGTGTCGCTGAAGGAGCTGGTGTCGGAGTCGGCGATTGCCGCTTCTGCTCCGATTTCTGGCCTTTGCCCGAGCCTTCGCCGTTCTGTGATTGCGACTGTTGCTGATCTTTTTGATCCTTCTTCTGATCTTTCTGCGGCGACGGCGAAGGGGAGGGCGACGGACTCGGCGGCGGTTTTTGTTCCTGTTTTTTCTTCAGTTCTTCGATCTTCTTTTTGACGTACTCGTAGTTGTCTTTCGCGTTCTTGTTTTGCGGTTCGGCCTTGAGCGTTTCCTCGTAGTGCGGAAGCGCGCTCTCCCAGTTGGAGAGTTTTTTCTCGTCGCTCTTTTCCGCCGCGCCGCGCTCGTAAAGCGTGTTGCCGAGGTTGTAATGGCTTTCGCTTTGCAAATGCGGATTCTGCGAGAGGAGGGCCTGGCTGAACGACTGCAACGCCTTGTTGTAATCCTTCATTTTGTAGGCCGCCGCGCCGGCATCGAATTGGATGCGATCGCTCTGTCGCGCGCCGGGATTTTCCTGCAGCGTTTTCTCGAAATGCTGGTAGGCCTCGGGAAATTTCTGCTGCTCATACAATTCCAAACCGTCCGAAGCGGCCTGCGCCCACGAGGCGGCGAGGAGAAAGACAGCGGCCGCCGCGACGACGCTCGAGGGACGCCCGCCGTGGCGTCCGTGTTTCAGACTCGGGGACCGGACGGCGCCCGTCTCTCCAAAGCGGTTCCCTTTCCTGTCGTTGATCAAGAGCGCGATCGCGAAGAGCAGGATCGCAGCGGCCAGCGGCCACTCGTAGCGCTCGATCGGCCGGCGCGACAAACGCGCATTGATATCGGCCACCTGCATTTTGCCGAGCCCGTCTGTCACGAGTTGCTTCATCGTGCGCGGCCCGTTTTCGAGATGCAGATAAAATCCGCTCGCGGCCTGGGCGACTTCGCGCAGGCGCGTTTCATCGAGCTTCGACTTCACCACTTCTCCTTTGGCGTCTTTCACAAACGCCGTCCCGCCGTTATCGCCCGGGATGGGAATGAGCGAGCCGCTCGCGGTCCCGACGCCGACCGTGAAAATATGGACGCCCGCTTCCGCCGCTGCTTTGGCGGCCTGGACCGCGTCGCCGCTCAACTCTTCGCCGTCGGTGAAAATGATGAGAGCGCGATTGCCGGTGGCGGATTTGCCAAAGGTCCGGGTGGCGAGCGCGATTGCGTCGGAAATGTTAGTGCCGCCTTCCGGGATGGTTTTGGTATCGAGATCGTTGATCGAATCGACCGCGGCGTCGTAGTCGATCGTGAGGGGCGCCTGCAGGAAAGCGCGGCCGGCAAAAGCGATCAACCCGACGCGATCGCCCTGCAGTTCGTTGATCAGATCCTGGGTCGCGAGTTTGACCCGTTCGAGACGATTCGGCTGGACGTCGTTCGAGAGCATGCTGCGGGAAACGTCGACCGCGAGGAGCAGGTCGAGCCCTTTGCGTTTCACCTCGTCGTAGGCGTAGCCCCAGCGCGGCCGCGCCAGACTAACGAGGACGAGAGCGAGGACGAGGAGGAGCAGGATGAAGCGGAAAGTGCGCCGGCCTCGGTT
>JBDTCM010000300.1:0-3462 GCA_039923575.1 Chthoniobacterales bacterium | reverse complement strand
TCGCGAAAGACTTTCGTCATATCGATCCGTCAACCGCGCGCGTGATTCTGGTGGAAGGGGAGAAGCGCATCCTCTCTGGCTTCCCCGAGGATCTCTCGGCGAGTGCTCTCAGGCAATTGCGGGCGCTCGGCGTGGAAGTAAGGCTGGGAGTGCACGCCGAAAACGTGACTGACCAAGGACTGGAAGTGGCGGGCGAATTCATCCCCTGCCGGGTGAAGATCTGGGCCGCAGGCAACGCCGCCTCCTTCGTCGGCAAGACGTTAGGCGTGCCGGTCGATCGGGCTGGACGCGTCATCGTGCAGGATGACCTGACGATTCCCGGACATTCGGAAGTGCAGGTCATCGGGGATCTCGCGAATTTCACGTCGCCGAAGACGGGCCAGCCTTTGCCCGGTGTGTCGCCCGTGGCAATCCAGCAAGGCCGCCACGCCGCCGAAAACATTTTGCACATGATCGCGGGAGCGAAGCCGCAGCGCTTTTACTATTGGGACAAGGGGAGCATTGCGACGATCGGTCGCAACAAAGCGGTGGCTGATCTCAATTTCCTGCATCTCAGCGGGCTGCCGGCCTGGTTGGCGTATCTTTTCGTTCACATCATTTATTTGATTGGTTTCCGTAATCGCGTCTTGGTTTTGCTCCAGTGGGCGTGGGCCTACATCACTTTCAACAAGGGCGCGCGTCTGATCACGCGCAACTTCCTGTCGGAGCATCGTCCGCTGGGGTGAGATGCGTTCCCGGCACCTGCTTCCTCAATTCCGTATCGCGATCGTCGGCGCGGGCGCGATTGGCCTCTATTACGGTGGCAAGCTGGCGCATTTCGGGCGCGACGTGCATTTCCTTCTCCGCAACGACTATGAAACGGTCCGCAAGAAAGGCCTGCGCCTGCGGAGCAAGAAAGAAAACATTCACGTGGCGAAGGTGAACGTTTATCGCTCGACGCCGGAGATTGGTCCCTGCGACCTGGTCATGGTGGCGGTGAAAACCACTTCCAATCACGATCTGCCGGCGCTGCTCGCGCCATTGTTAGGCGAAAAGACGATGATCCTGACCCTGCAAAACGGACTCGGGAATGAAGAGTTCCTCGCCGCTCAGTTCGGAGCCGGGCGGATTCTGGGCGGGATTTGCTACATCTGTCTCCACCGCACCGAGCCGGGCGTGGTCGAGTGCCTTGATTCCGCTCGCCTAACGATTGGAGAATTTAGCGGCCACCCGCAGCCGCGCACGCACGATATTGCCTGGGAATTCAAGCGCTCCGGAGTCGTTTGCGGTGTGGTGGCGGATCTCGCGCTCGAACGCTGGCGCAAACTGGTCTGGAACATTCCTTTCAACGGTCTCTCCGTCGTTGCCGGTGGCATCGACACTGCGAAAATCCTGGCCGGCGAGAATCTGCGCTTGCTCGCACTGGAGTTGATGGACGAGACCATCGCGATCGCGAATGCCGCTGGGCACCCTCTGCCGACCGCGATCGCTCTCGATCAAATGAAGCGGACCGGGCTGATGGGCGATTTCAAGCCGTCGACCCTGCTCGATTATCTTGCGGGCCGGCCGCTCGAGATCGAGCCGATCTGGGGCGAGCCGCTTCGGCGCGCGCAATCCCTTGGCCTGGCCGTCCCGCAGTTGGAAAAACTACATCGCCAGCTCGTCTCGCTCGAGCGCGCCGCCTGCAAATGAAAGCACCGCCGCCGCCGCGAATTTCGGTCCATAATCGGCAGCGAAAAATGGCGCTGGATCGCGCCGGGCTGGAACGATTCGCAGAGCGGGCGCTCGCGCTCTCTCTGCCTGAGCGGACCCGCGGCTCCGACCTAACGAGCCTGGAAGAAATTCACGTTCTGCTCATCTCTGATCGCCGGATGAGTCAACTCCATTGGCGCTTCATGGGAATCGCGGGCCCCACGGATGTGATCACTTTCCAACACGGCGAAATTCTCATTAGCGTCGAGACAGCCCGGCGGCAGGCGCGAGCGCATCGGACGTCGCTCGCCCACGAACTGCGCCTCTATCTCGTCCATGGTCTGCTCCATCTCCATGGCTTTGATGACGATGCGCCCGCCGCTCGGCGCCGCATGGGCGCGATCCAAGAGAAGATTGTGGCTTCCGCCGCCGCCCGGCCGGCGGTTGAATCGCTGACCCCCTAATGGTAGGATCTCAGGCTATGGTTTGGGTGCCCGCACGGTTTTCTGGAAGCCTCCTCCCCTAACGAAGCAGTCATGCACCTTTCTCCGCCCATGACCAGCGCCATGCAAAGTCCGGAGATCACCGAGGAGGTCAGGACCAAGGAAGCGCTCGATCTGCCCTGGCAGGTAGTGGTGCACAATGATCCGGTGAACCTGATGAGTTACGTCACGATGGTCTTTCAAAGAGTTTTTGGTTATCCCAAAGAGAAAGCGGAGAAGCACATGCTCGAAGTGCATCGCGATGGGCGCTCCATTCTGTGGAGCGGGGTGCGGGAGCGAGCCGAACTTTTTGTGCAGCAGCTGCACGGTTACCTGCTCCTCGCCACGATCGAGCGAACGAATTAATCAGATGGAGGTGGTGCGCAACAACGGGACGCTTGAGATCAGCGAGATTGATCCTTTTCTCGCCGAGCTCTTGCGGCAGATCCCGGAGAGCGCCAACCCGGAAGCGGTGCCGGCCGCGGAACAGCGCCTTTACAGTGCCCCGGCCGGGCCTAACGAAAAAGAGCTCTGCGCGGAATGGAAGATTTATGTGGAACCGGAACTGCGGCGGCTTTTTCAGAGCGCAACCGAAACCGTCGCCTCAGATCTGGCGCAACTGGCCGAGAAAGAAAAGCCCTTCGCCAACGGCACGCTCCGCATTCCGCAGGAACATTCCGACGCCTGGCTAAACGCGCTCAATCAAGCCCGGCTGGCGATCGCGGCGAAGTATGATTTTAGCGATGCGGAACTCTGCGATTACTACCGTTCGCCGATCGGATCACGGCGTGACCTCAGCCTCTTCCAGGTGAATTTCTACGGTTTCCTCCAGGAATTCATCCTGCGAGAGATGGATTGCGAACGTTTCCCCGCCTCCAACGGTTAACCGCATCAGCCGGCGCGGCGTTTTTCCGCCTAACGAGGTTCGCCCTGCTTGCGCTCGCGCACCATTTTCATGAGGCGCTCTTTGAGGGCATCGGAGGATTTGGCCGGACGCAGGCTGAGGGCGAAGGCCTCGTGCAGCCGGTAGCATTCCGTGATGAAATCTTCCGCCTTTTGGCCGAAGCGCACGCGCGCTTCTTCAAATTCGCGGCTCTCGCCGTTTTCTAGGGCACAGATCACGTAGAGACGCGCGCGGTTCTGGAATTCCTCAAAGCTCATCTTTCAACTCTTTGAGACCATCATAAATCTTTTTCAACCCTAATTCGAGCCGCGTTTTGACAGTCCCTAATGGTGTATTCGTTTTTGCGGCGATTTCGCGCTGACTCATTCCACGAAAAAATGCGAGGTCGATGGCTTCCTGCTGCGC
>JBDTCM010000299.1:0-10631 GCA_039923575.1 Chthoniobacterales bacterium | reverse complement strand
GGCTCGGCGGTTCGATGCATTTTTTCGACAAGGCCAATCACATGCTCGGCGGCCACGCCATTGTCGGCGCCCATGTGCCGCTGGCGGCGGGGATGGCTTTCGCCTCCAAGTACCGCAAGGAAGACCGGGTCACGCTTTGCTTTTTCGGCGACGGTGCGATCAACCAGGGCGGCTTCCACGAGGCGCTCAATCTCGCCGGACTCTTCAAACTCCCGGTCATCTTCATTTGCGAAAACAACTTCTTCGCCATGGGCACCTCGGTGAAACGCTCGACCTCGCTCAAGCAGATCGTCGATCGCGCTGAGGGCTACGACATGCCGGGCGAAGTGGTCGACGGAATGAACTTCCGCGAGGTGCGCGATAAACTGAGCGAGATCATCGCCTCCATCCGGAAAGATCCGCACCCGGCCTTCGTCGAGGCGCGCACTTATCGTTATCGCGGCCACTCCATGTCCGACCCCGCCAGTTATCGGACGAAAGAAGAGCTGGAAAAATATCGGCTCGACGACCCGATCACGCGTTTGCGCGCGCAGCTCACCCGCGAAGGCAAGCTGACGAACGAGCGGTTCGACAAAATGGACAAGCAGGCCAAGGGCGAGGCGATGGCGAGCGTCAAATTTGCTGAGCAAAGCGCCGAGCCGCCGCTCGAAGATCTCTACAAATATACCTACGTCGAAAACGACGCCCCCGAGGAATCGTCCGCAGAAAACCCGCGTGCCACCAAACCGAAACGCGGTTCCGCGGCAGGCAAATCGCGCCGCGATGCCGACCCGGTCGCTTCGCCTAACGGAGACCAGGCGTGAGAGAAATCACTTATCGCCAGGCGCTCAACGAAGCGCTCGCCGAGGAAATCGCGCGTGACCCGAATGCCTTCCTCATGGGCGAGGAAGTGGCCGAGTACAACGGCGCCTACAAAGTGAGCCAGGGGCTGCTCGATCGCTTCGGTGCGGAGCGGATCATCGACACGCCAATTAGCGAGAACGGTTTTGCCGGTCTCGGCATCGGCGCGGCCATGGTCGGGCTGCGGCCGATCGTCGAGTTCATGACCTTCAGCTTTTCGTTAGTCGCGTTCGACCAGATTGTGAACAACGCGCCCAACATGCTCACGATGTCGGGCGGCCAGTTCAACATCCCGATCACCTTCCGCGGCCCGAACGGCCCCGCCCACCAGCTCGGCGCGACCCACTCGCACGCCACCGAATGCCTTTTCGCCAACGTCCCCGGGCTGAAAATCTGCACGCCCGCCACCCCGCGCGATGCGAAGGGACTGCTCAAGACCGCGGTGCGCGACAACAACCCCGTGCTCGTGCTCGAGTGCGAGCTGTTCTACAGCCACAAAGGCATGGTGGAAGACGAGGACACCGATTTGCTGATCCCGTTAGGCGAAGCCGAGATCAAACGCGAGGGCAGCGACGTCACCATCATCAGCTACGCGCAAACCGTCCCCATGGCGCTGGCCGCGGCTGAGCAATTGGCCTCCGAAAAAATTAACGCCGAAGTGATCGATCTGCGTTCGATCAAGCCACTCGATTGGCCGGCCGTGTTCAAGTCCGTCAGCAAAACCCATCGCGTCGTCATCGCCGAGCAGGATCGCCCCTTCTGCGGCGTCGGCGCTGAAATTAGCCACCGCATCCAGCACGAAATTTTCGACGAACTGGACGCCCCGATCCAGCGTGTCTCACAGGAAGACGTGCCGATGCCGTACAACGAGCGCCTCGAAAAAGCCGTCCTGCCGAACGCAGAGAAGATCATTGCCGCGGTGAAGAAATTGTTCTCGACCTCACGAACTTGCATCCCGCGCTTCGCAGAGCGAAGCGTCTACAGCCATGCCTGAGATTCAAATGCCCAAACTGAGCGACACCATGACCGAAGGGACATTGGTGAGCTGGAAAAAGAAGGTCGGCGACGAAGTGACTGCCGGCGAAGTCCTGGCCGAAATCGAGACCGACAAGGCGACGATGGAATGGGAAGCGACCGACGACGGCGTCCTGAAGGAGATTTACGTCCAGGAAGGCGGGAAGGTGAACGTCGGGGAGCGCATCGCGTTTATCGGCGGAGAAGGGGAAGAGGCGGGAGCGAAAGGCGAAGAACCCGCTCCGACCGAAGCCAAGAAAGAAGCCGCGCCCGCCCCGGAAAAAACGGCAGCTCCAAAAGCGAAGGAACAAAAACCGGCCGCCCCGGAATCCGAGCCGACGCGCGTCAAGGCCTCGCCGCTCGCGCGCAAAATTGCCGAAGAGAAAGGCATCGACCTAACGAGTCTCAAAGGCAGCGGCCCCGGTGGCCGCATCGTGGAAAAGGATTTGGAATCCGCCGGAACGGCTACGCCAGCTGCGCCCACGAAAAAAACCAAAGCCGCCGCGCCCGCCATCGCCGCCGGCGAAAGCGCCCGCATCAACCTCACCGGCATGCGCAAAGTCATCGCCGATCGCCTCGTTTCGAGCCTCGGCCCGGTCCCGCATTTTTATCTCAACATCGAGATCAACGCCGACGCCCTCATGCGCGTTCGCGCCGAATTGAAATCCGGCGCGGAAGACGACGACGCGACCAAAATCACGGTCAACGATTTCATCCTCAAAGGCGCGGTCGTGGCCGCCTTGCGCGCGCCGAAAGTGAACGCCGCCTTTGATGACGACGCCATCATCCAATACGGCGACGTCGACCTCACGGTTGCGGTCGCGATCGACGAAGGCCTCGTCACGCCTGTGATCAAGGCCGCGCAAAACAAATCGCTCCGCGAGATCAGCGCGGCGGTCAAAGACCTCGCCCACCGCGCGCGCAACAAACGAATGAAGCCGGAGGAATTCCAGGGCGGCACCCTCACCGTCTCCAACCTCGGCAGCTACGGGATCGACAATTTCTCCGCCATCATCAACCCGCCCCAGGCCATCATCCTTTCTATCGGCGCGATCGTCCGGCAACCGATCGTGAATGAAGCCGGCGCGATCGTCCCGGGCTACCGGATGAAGATCGGGATGAGCTGCGACCATCGCGTCGTCGACGGCGCGATCGGCGCCGATTACCTCAAGGCGCTCCGCCACCTCCTGGAAAACCCGTCGCTGCTCTTGTTGTAGACGCTTCGCTCTGCGAAGCGCGAGTGTGGTGTCGCGTGCAAGAGCCGGCCCGCCTGGCTCCCCGCGTTTCGCAGAGCGAAACGTCTACAATGGCCGGTTCCGCCGGGCTGGCTCAGGCCGCCACCGTGCCAGACGCCTTGGCCGCGGCCGCCAGCGTGCCGAGCGCCTCGCCCGGCGAGATCAGACAAAGCCGAAAACTGCTTTGCCGCACGTTCCCCAGCCGGATCACGGCCGGCAGATTATCCGCGCAATCGCCTACGAAGTTGGCCCGTGGGATCGCCGGCGCGCGCAGGTTGGGATGCGTCAGCGCCTCCATCACGCAGATGTCGTAACGCGTCCCATCTTCCCGCCGGAAGCGCCCCTCGGGATGTTCGATCTCGCGCAAGTCGCACGGCATCTCCACCCCGTCGGCCCGCAAGCCGAGGCCACGGCACGACCCGCCACGCTGCGCGAGCCGAAGCCGCGGCAGCCCTTCCGCCGCCGGCCGCACCGTCGGCCCGGCCAGCTCGATCTCGGACCCGCTATGCCCGTCGCGTTGCATCGCCCCAAATCGTACAACATCGGGAGAGCGACGGGTAGAGGATTAATCGGCGTTGAATCTCGCCGCGGTCGCACGGCTGGCCGGCCATTGTGGTTGCGTTGGCGGATCGACTGAGGAACTTGTTAGGCGCAGATGACACCGCCGCCGAGCCCGCCTCCGCCTAACGAGAAGAAACTTAGTTTCGTTTCTTTTGCGATCCACGCCACGTGTGGGTTGGTGCGCGACCAGACTTCGCGGCGCAAGACGATGTTCTGGATTGTGATCGTGGCGGTGTTGATGCTTTTTTGCGGCACGACGTTTCTCGCGCCCTGGCTCGATCCCAAGGTCCGGCCGAGCTGGTTTATTCTTTACTGGCTGGCCTGTGCCTGGATCACCGTGACGGCGGTTCTGCTCGCGCTCCTCGATCTCCTCCTCGTGCGCGCGCAGGCGCGGGCGGAAAAGCGCGCGCTGACCGGCAAGATTTCCGCTGCACCTGAGGCTCACGATGCCGACTGACGAATTCGCCCGAGGCGCGCAGCTGCCGGCGGCAGGTTGGAAGAAGCGCGAGGAGATGGAGGCGGATGAGCGGCGTACGCTCGCGCCGTTTGCGCAAAAGTCGGGCGCCTCGCGCGGCCGGCAATTTCCGGAAGAGCGGCATGTTTACCGGACGGAATTTCAGCGCGATCGGGCGCGGATCATTCATTCGCGGGCTTTTCGCCGGCTGGAATACAAGACGCAGGTTTTCCTCAACGGGACGGCCGATCATTTGCGGACCCGGCTGACGCACACTTTCGAAGTGGCGTCGGTCAGCCGCACGATCGCGCGGGCGCTGGCGCTGAATGAGGATCTGGCGGAAGCGATCGCGCTTGCGCATGACCTCGGGCATTCGCCGTTTGGGCATTCGGGCGAGGAGATGCTGGCGGAATGCATGCGGGAGCATGGTGGGTTTGAGCATAACCGGCAGAGCTTGCGGGTGGTGGAATTGCTCGAGACGGCGTATCCGGCGTTTCCGGGATTGAATCTGACTTTCGAGGTGCTGGAAGGTTTGCGGAAACACGAGGAGGGCGTGTCGCCGTCGCTCGAAGCGCAGATCGCGGACCTGGCGGACGAGATCACTTATTACAGCCACGACCTCGATGACGCACTCGATTTCGCGATCATCGACAGCGATCAGCTCGATGAGAGCGCGATCTGGCAGCGGAGCCATGAGCGGGTGGCGGCGCGTTATCCGGATTTGTTAGGCGCGGAGCTGCACAAGAATATCATCCGCGACATGATCGATCAGCAGGTGCGCGACGTGGTGGCGACGAGCGCGACCTCGATCGCGGCGGCGGGGCCGGCTAGTGTGGAAGAAGTGCGGCGGCAGAAGGCAAGGCTGATTCGCTATAGCGACGAGCAGGGAACCGCGAATCGCGAGCTGCGCCGCTTTCTTTACGACAACGTTTATTATCATCCGCGAGTGGCGGAGGTGAACCGGCGCGCCTGCGAGATGTTGCGAGCGGTCTTTGTCGCTTTCGTGCGCGAACCGGAACGCCTGGGCGATGCCGCGACCCGGCGGATCGAGAGCGAAGGGCTGCACCGGACGGTGTGTGATTACATCGCCGGGATGACCGATCGCTATTTGCTCGAGGAGCACGCCCGGCTGCAGAATGGAGTAATGGAGTAATGGAGTAATGTGGCGATCTGCCCATCTGCCCATTACTCCAACACTCCTTTACTCCACTCCCCAGGCCCCGCCGCCTTCTTCGCGCAGGAATTGGATGAGGAGGCGGAGGCGCTGGTTGAGGTCCAGCTCTTCGAGCAACTGCTGCCGGCGCGGGGGATCGCTGATGAAGGTGGAGGCGATCAGGTCGGCGAGCATCTCCGGGTCCGACATTTCGCTCAGGTAGCGATCGATCTTCTCCGGCAGCTCGCGCCCGCTCTCTTTCAGCCGGGCATAGAATTCCAGCACCTTGGCGGCGAGGGCGTCGGTCTCGACGCTGGGTTTGGCGCGCGTTTTGAGCGGCTTGATCCGGGCGATCGGGAAGGGGGATTCCTGCTCGAAGTCGCTGAATTTTACCCGACGGATGCCTTGCAGGATGAGGTCGGAGGTGCCGTCGCTCCGTCCGACACAGGCCCGGATGAGGCCGACGGTGCTAACGGGGAAGAAGTCGGCGCTGGTGCGCCATTGGGAACGCTCGGGCCGGACGAGGGCGACGCAGAGCATGCGGTCGTCCTGCAGGGCGTGGTCGAGCATGTGGCGGAAGCGCGGCTCGAAAATGTGGAGCGGGAGGAGGGCGTTGGGGAAGAGGAGCACGTCCGTGAGCGGCATGACAGGGACGGTGGCGGGTAGTTCGACGGTTTCGGGCATCGGCAGCTGGTTGCTTCTATATAGTAGTATACGCAGTTCGGGTGCCACGGAGCCGGCTGAGCGACGGCTGACCTTCCGTGGTGGCCCGGCCGAGCGAGACGTAGGTCAGGGCCGAGCCGAGTCGAGCCAGCTGGCGGCGCGAAGCGAGGCCGAGTTTTCCCATGCCCATGGCGGCGATCGGCAGGGTCGCCGGTGTGATTTCGTAAAACGAACTGAGCCGCACGAGCTGGGCCGGAGTGTCGGTGCGGGTGGCGATCTTGAAAATGGCGGCTCCCGCCGCCGCGGCGGATTTGATTTTGCGAAGAAGCTCTGCCCGGGGCGGCGTGTCGCGGAAGTCGTGGAATGAGAGGATGAGCCCGGCCTTTCGGCGACGCACATCGCGGATGAGTGGCGTCATCTGCCGGATGGAGCAAAGTTCGAGATCGACGAAAGCGGCGTGCTCAAGAAACCGGCCTAACAAGGCGCGGCGCGCGGCGGCGTTGAGGCCGCCAAGGCCTCCTTCCGCCGGGTGACGTGCGGTGATAATGAGCGGAGCCCGCAACCGGGGAATGGCACGGTCCACTTTCCCTAACGAATGGCGGAGTGCATCGAGCCGCAGCTCAAAGAGATCGGGCGGATGGCGGAGGCGGGTGGCCCGGGCGAGCGCCGCGGGCGAGGCGATCACGCCGACCAACTGCGATTGGGGCGCGTCTTCTTTGACCGAGTTTCCTCCCATCATATCTTGCCTACCGGCCCACAACTTGCGATTGGCAGGGCTGCGGTCCGCGGGGATCCTTACCATGCTTGCCCGGCAACAGGAACTAAACACCCAGTTTCACCAGCTGCTCGATGCGTTGCTGCTGGCGCTGTCGCTCTTCGCAGCACATTCCCTGCGCTATTACGGCACGGGCTGGCTCGATCTGCCGTATTCGATCGATCCGTTCCAGAACTATCAATGGCTTCTGGTCGTGATCATTCCCTTTGGACCGATCATTCTCGATCTGCAGGGTTTTTATCAATCCCCCTTCAACAAGACGCTCTGGAAATCGTTCGTCCAGATCGTGCGCACGATGTTTTACCTGAGCATTCTGGTGAGCGCGTGCGTGATTTTCCTGCGCCTGCCGCTGACCAGCCGGGCGGTGCCATTGCTCTTCATCTTAATCGCGACGGCGCTGCTCTTGCTGAAGGAACGACTGATCGTGATCCGGATCCGCCGGCGGGCGGCACGCGGACAGGTGCGCGAGCGAATCCTGCTCGCTGGGGTTCCGCAGGACATCGCGGCGCTGGAAGGGTCGCTCACCCAGGAGGAGAGCATTTTGTTGCAGGTGGTCGAGCGGATCGACATTGAAAAACAGCCCATTGCCGACCTGGTCGAGGCGATGCATCGCCACAGCGTCTCGCGGGTGATTTTCGCGGCCGGTCACGGCCAGCTCAATCGGGTGGAGCAGGCGATCGGCGCCTGCGAAGTGGAAGGCGTGCCGGCCTGGCTGGTGGCCAATTTCATCCAGACCGCGATCGCGAAACCGGATTTCGACGCCTTTGGCGGCCGGCCCATGCTCGTCTTCCGCTCGACGCCGGAGGTGTCGTGGGCCTATCGGATCAAGGGATTGATCGATCGCCTTGGGGCGTTCGTTGCTCTGATCGTGCTCGCCATTCCGATGCTCATCGTCGCGCTCGGGATCCGGCTCACTTCGAAAGGGCCCGTCATTTTCAAACAGGAACGAGCGGGGAAAAACGGGAAGCCCTTCGTCATGTATAAATTTCGCTCCATGTCGAGCGACGCGGAAATGCGGCGGGCGGAATTGCTGCCCTTCAATCAGATGCGCGGGCCGGTCTTCAAGGTGGCGGAGGATCCGCGGATCACGCCGCTGGGCCGCTGGCTGCGGCGCACGAGCATGGACGAAACGCCGCAGCTCCTGAACGTGCTCAGGGGAAACATGAGCCTGGTCGGGCCGCGTCCGCTCCCGCTCTATGAGGTGGAAAAATTCGAGAACACGGCGCAGCGCCGCCGGCTCAGCGTGAAGCCGGGACTGACTTGTCTCTGGCAGATCAGCGGCCGCAACCAGGTGATGGATTTCAGTGACTGGGTGAAGCTCGACCTGGAATACATCGATCACTGGTCGTTAGGCCTGGATTTTAAAATCCTCTTCCGCACCATCCCGGCGGTGCTCTTCGGGCTCGGGGCGCAATAGCGACCGCCGCTATTTCCGATCGGCCGCCAATCGCGGCAGCATCCGCTCGAGATACTTGGCGAGGAGATCGAACTCGATATTCAGGAGATCGTTAGGCTGGGTGGCGGCGAGATTTGTCTCCCGGCGGGTGTGCGGAATAATCCAGACGACGAAGCTGGCTGGGAGCAATTCGGCAATCGTCAGGCTGATCCCGTTGAGCGCGATCGAGCCCTTGAAGGCGGCGTAGTGCGCGAAGTCGCCGGGGAGTTCCACCTCGAGGCGATGGTCCGCGCCGCGCGCCGTGAAATCGAGCACGCGTGCGGTGCAATCGATGTGGCCCTGGACGAAGTGCCCGCCGAGGCGGCCATCGGCGGCCAGCGCCCGCTCGAGATTGACCGGGCTCTCCGGCCGGAGGGTGCGCAGATTGGTTCGTTCGAGCGTTTCCTCGAGCAAGTCGAAAGTGAGCCCGCCATCGCGAATGGATGTCGTCGTTAGGCAGGAGCCGTTGACCGAGACGCTGTCGCCCTCGCGCAGGCCGGCGGCGATAAGGGGCGCGGCGAGCCGCAGCTGCGTGCCGCGTTCGCTGCGGCGAATCCAGCGCACGCAGCCCACTTCTTCGATCAGTCCGGTGAACATATTTCTGTCGCAGAATACGCCGTTAGGCGGATTTGGCGGAGAGAATTTTGTCCGACATGCGAGCTGTTCAATACCACGCGGTAGCCCCGTGCCAGCCGGTGTTTATCGGCGCCACGGCTTCGCATGGGTGGCGGCCGACGCCCGGCTGCACCTGTAAAATTCCTGCCTGTGGCGCTAAAATTGCTCGTTAGGGGGCGCAAGCGGAACGACTTTTGGACGCCGCAAGTGGCAAGATACGACATGCGGCGGACTGGAGCCGTTCAAAAATATTTTCAAAAAAATGAAAAAAACGCTTGTCAGGGGTGCAAAACGTCTTTAATCCTCACCCCGAAACCTAACCAAACACCAATGGAGAAACTAATGATCAGAACAATAAACAGTAAAACGGGATTCCTCCGTGCCGCCTTTGTGGCCGGCGTCGGATGCGCATCCCTTCTCAGCATGAACGCCTTTGCTCAGGAACCAACGCCTGCCGGGGAGGCAACAGCGGAACGCATCGTCGTTACCGGATCGAACATCCCGACGGCCGAACAGGTTCTCGCTTCACCGCTTGATACCGTCACGACCCAGGACATCAAAATTGCCGGCGGCACTTCCGACGTGCTCACGATTCTGCAAAAGCGGAATCCCGATTTCGTCGGCGGCGGTAACCTCGGCGGCTCGAATGCGAACATTGCCAGCGGCGCAACCCAGGGCGGATCCATCATCTCGCTCCGTGGTTTGCCTACCCTGGTGTTGTTCGAGGGCCGGCGCATTTCAGACTCTGCGGCTATCTCCGCGGGCGGTTTCCAGTTCACGGACGTCAGCATTTTCCCGACGGCCTTGATCAGTCGTATTGAAGTTCTGAAGGATGGCGCGTCCGCTCTCTACGGTTCTGAGGCGGTCGGCGGCGTCGTGAACATCTTCCTTAAGAAGGACTTTGAAGGTGTCGAAATCGACGGTCGCTACGGATTCACACCCTCGAGCGCGGTTTCGGAGCGCCGGGTGAGCGCGATCGCGGGTCTCGGCAACGATACCACGCACATAACGGTGGGCTTTCAATATTATGAGATCGATCCGCTCTTCAATCGAGAGCGGGGATATTCGCGGCCTTTCGTAGGCGGCACGACGACCTTCCCCGGGGGCGGTCGAGACAACAAGGGCGGGGGCACAAGTTTCTACGTTTTGAACCCCGGTTTAAATTCGCCTTTCGACGCTCCGGGTGTTACGCCTGGGTCCATCCCACCGCCTGCGGCTGGCACAGCCAATCAGGGTCAGTATGGGCAAATTCCGCAGGCCTATACGCAGGTTCCCTCTCTCTCACCGCTGTTCGACTTGTCGAAACTTCCTACAACCACGCTGGATATTTCCAACACCAATGCCTACGCGTCGGTTGAGCATCAGATCTTTGGCAAGCAATTGGAACTGTTCTCCAATTTCCTCTACGCCAAGAACCACAATGAGAGCTTCCTCAATGGTCAGCCGCTGAACAACGGCACCGGCGTTATTATCCTGGGTTCACAACGTGTCGATCCAAATTCCGGGCTGCTCGTTCCTGAAGATCGGGGCGCGCCCGCGCCGTTCAATCCATTCCAGCTCTCGATCGATGGTAATACCCTGGGCGGGCAGTATCGCCTTTTTGCTAACCAGCGCTTCCAGAATAAGCCCCGCAGGTTCGATGATGATTCGAGCTTCTACCGAATTTTGGTGGGGCTGCGCTCGCAAATCACGAAGGATTGGACCGTTGAAACAGCGGCCTATTACAGCAATGACTCCATTGACTTTGTGAACTCAAACCTGGTCAACGCCACCCAGTTGAACGCGGCAATCGCGGGCACTGCAACCGATTTCGGCGGGACCGCGATCCCACCGCTCGACTATTTTGCGAAAAACGTCGTTGGGACCGGTCCTGGACAACTCACGGG
>JBDTCM010000298.1:0-5481 GCA_039923575.1 Chthoniobacterales bacterium | reverse complement strand
GACGAAGTTGACTCGGCGCGCCACGCCGATGCGAAGCCCGGCGCATATGTCTGCCTCGCCGTAAAAGACGATGGACAGGGCATGGACAAAGAAACGTTAGGCCGAATCTTCGAGCCCTTCTATACCACGAAAGAACAGGGCAAGGGAACAGGCATGGGCCTGGCCACAGTTTATGGAGTGCTCAAGCAACACGATGGCTGGGCCGAGGTGGAGAGCGCGCGCGGAAGCGGGACGGAGATGCGAGTTTTCTTCCCAGTGAGTAAGGATGCCGTGGTCGAAAAACCAGCGGCAAGCCCAACGGAAACGGTCGTCAGCGCGCCGTCGGAACATTTCACCATCCTCGTCGTCGAAGATGAGCAGATGCTGCGAGAGTTCGTGACCGGTGCACTCCGTTCGTTTGGCTATCGCGTCCTCGCGGCGGCGAATGGCCGGCAGGCGCTGGAAATTTGGGCTTCGCATCGCGACACAATCGATCTGCTTCTGACCGATGTGGTAATGCCGGGAGTACCTTCCGGTCGACAGCTCGAACGCCAGCTGACAACCGAGAAGCCCGACTTGAAAGTCATCTTTACGAGCGGCTACAGCGCTGAACTCCTCGGACCGGACTTCGAGGAAGAGCGAGAGCATGGTTTCCTCGCCAAGCCCTATCTCACCGACTCCCTCGCTCGCACGGTTGCCGCGCAACTCTGCGCTTCCAAAGCCTGACAAATTAGTTGCGCCGTTCACCATGCAGGGCGCCGTCGGCAATTCTGACGTTTGCATTACAACTGGATGAGTCTCACCCCAAAGCACATCCCCGGGCATTGGTAGTGCTCTTCTAACGGGATCCAATCCGCTGAAACTGCGGTGCCATCAGAACAACAGCCAGATCGAAAACAAAATAATATGTTAAGTAAATTCAGAGAAAAGCGCGGGGGCTTTACCCTCGTTGAAATTATGATCGTGGTTGCGATCATCGCCCTCCTGGCAGCCATCGCCGTGCCGGGATTTCTCCGGGCCCGCAAGCGCTCCCAGGCGAGCCGCGTCATCAACGATCTTCGCTTGATCGACTCCGCTGTCGACCAATACGCGATCGAAAACAACAAGGCCACCGGCGCTGTCGTCAACACCGCTGATTGGTCGATCTATATGAAGAAAGGTTCTGCCCTCTACAATACCGCGCAGGATCTTTTCGGGAACGACTACGGCGTTCAGACCGTGGACAGCCTGCCGAAAGTTCCGGCGAACACGTGGAACACCCTGTCCGACGTTGCGGACACCGCATTCTTCTCGCCCTACAGCCACTACTAAGAGAGCGAAAAGCCCGCGGAGAAAGGCCCCGTTTGCAGCGTGGGCGATCTTTCGGTCCTGCGCTGATTCAGGTCGCGGTCGCCAGCCCGTAGATGCGGACCGCTTGCTGTTTGCCCTTCAGCTTTCGCTCGCCGAGGTCGATCAATTTTTCCGTCTCCGGCAAATGCTCGCGAAAATCAGCCGAGAGCAGGACCTGCTGATTGAGCTCCTTCATCACCCCCTCGAGCCGGAAGACGGTGTTGACCGCGTCGCCGATGATGGTCGCGTCGCGTTGCGCATCGACGCCCACGTTGCCGCAGGTGACCGAGCCAAAATGCAGCGCGACGCCGACTCGAAACGGCTCGCCACTGGACCACTTGATCTTGCTCGCGAGGTCGAGGAGTTCGCGCGCGATCCGAAGCGTCGCCGCGCAATCGACTTCTTCATCCCCGCAACCGCTCCAGTAGGCGAGCATGGCGTCGCCGATAAATTTGTCGATCGTCCCGCCGCTCTTCGCGACGAGGTTGCCCGCTTCGCGAAACCAGACGCCGAGTTGTTGCGCGAGGTCGGCACTGGAAATCTTTTCGGCCATCGTGCTGAAGCCGCGGATGTCGCAGACTAACAATGCCACCGGCTGGATGGCCGAGCCGGCTCCGGCCATCGAGCCCGCCATCGTTACTTCGAGATGGGCGCTGGAAAAATCCTCTTCCACATGCTCGAAAACGAGTTCGTTTTTTGCGATCAGGATGCGCGCGCCGTCGGCCAGGGTGGTCGGCATGACGACGCGTTGCTCATTCACGTAGGTGCCGTTGCGGCTACCGAGATCGATAATTTGATATTGGTAACCGTCGTGACAGCGCAGCAGCGCATGCTGGCGCGAGACGAGCGGACTGCCGCTCAGACAGACGGTGTTGTCAGTCGTGCGCCCGATCGTGGTGGTGTTGCCGATGATGAGCTCGAACGGCTCGCTGGCGAGGGGCGTGACACGAAGTTTGGCGGGCATGGCGGTTGACTGTTACTATCTCGAAGCAGATCGCGTGCGACAAGATCGTCTTAATCCGTTCGCGCGTGGCACGAATCCGGCGATATAATCCGGTCTTTCCGATGGCCGAGAAAATCGCGTTCGATCATTACGAGGTGCTGACCCGCGAAGACGGCTCGCTCTGGGAGCTGGGACGGGGCGCCATGGGCATCACCTACAAGGCCTTCGATACCAACCTGCGGGTCAACGTCGCGCTCAAGGTGATCAACGCGAAATATCTCGAAAACGAAGTCGCGCAGCAGCGTTTCATGCGCGAAGCGCGCTCCGCCGCGCAATTGCGCCATCCCAACGTCGCTTCCGTTTTCCATCTCGGCACCAATCGCGAGGCGTTTTTTTACGCGATGGAATTTGTCGATGGCGAGACGGTCGAGTCCTACATCAAGCGCCAGGGGAAGATCGATCCGGTGGTCGCGTTGCGCATCACCCTGCAAGTGACGCGCGCCCTGGCGGCGGCGGAGAAACACCATCTCGTTCATCGCGACATCAAGCCGGCCAACTTGATGCTCGTTAGGGAAGACGACGATTTTCTCGTCAAGGTGATCGATTTCGGCCTCGCCAAATCGATCAAGCACGAAGAGAGCGACGATCTCGCCACCGTCTCGATGGGCGGGTTTGTCGGCACCGCCCACTTCGCCAGCCCCGAGCAACTGGAGGAAAAAGAGATCGATGTCCGCTCCGATATCTACTCGTTAGGGGTGACGCTTTGGTACATGCTCGCCGGGCAGGTGCCGTTTGGCGGTTCGCTCGCGCAGGTCATGAGCCAGCACCTGCACAAGCCGCCGCCGCTCGAGAAACTGCAGAACCTGCCGCTCGCTCTCCGCACCGTCGTCGGCCACATGATCGAGAAAGATCCGGCGAAACGACCGCAAACGCCGGCCGCCTTGCGCAGCGAACTGGAGAGTTGCCTCGCGGAAATCCAGGCGACGCCGTCCACCGGCGAGCAGAAGTTTCCAACCGTTGTCGCGGCCACGCCGCCTCCTCTCCCGGTCGAGAATGCAACGCCCTTGCCCGCCCCGAAATCTTCGCGCGGGATGATTGCGGCAATCGTCGTTGTCGTTCTCATCGGGGCCGGGTTGTTCGGCTTTTGGAAGATGCGCTCCACTCAAAAAACGATCAGCGCGCCGGCGACAAGCGCATCGCCGACCGTCACCGCCACCCCGACTGCGGTCGCTGAAGCGAGCGCGGCTCCGTCCCCGGTCGCGTCGTTAGGCAAGTCGCCCGAGCTCTCGCGGGACTCCCTCGCAGCGGCGGAAAAATACGAGGCCGACCAGGATTGGCCAGGCGCGATCATGGCTTACGTGCAGCTGCAAAAGGATTTTCCGCAGAGCGATGTGGGCCGGGTGCGCCTCGAGCTGCTCCTGAGCAAAATGCAGTCGGAGGAAGCGAGCTTCACCGAAAACAACTTCGAAGCCATGCGCGAACCGCTCACCGCCGCGGCCCGGCTCAACGTCGTCAGCGCCATGGAAATTCTCGGCAACGCCTTGCGCAAGCGCGATCCCAAGGCCTCCTTTGCCTGGCTCTGCACGGCCGCGGCGGCGGGGCGGGCGCACGCCATGTCGGAAGTCGGGCTGCGTTACTCCAACGGTGCCGGGGTCGAGCGCGATTTGGTGAAAGCGGCGCAATGGTTCACCCAGGCGCATGACGCCGGCGACGTCAGCGCGGGGACGCTGCTCGCGGAATGTTATCTCTACGGCAAAGGGGTGAACAAAAACGAAAGCAAAGCGATCGGCCTCTTGCAGGACGCGGCGGCCGCGAAGGACGCGCGGGCGATGGACCAATTGGGAAATTGTTATCACAAGGGGATCGGGGTGGCGCAGGATGACGCCGCCGCCTTTCGCCAGTACCGCGCCGCGGCGCAGTTGAATTATCTCGATTCCGTCGGCAACCTCGGCGTGCTTTACCTAACGAGCGACCAAACCGATCTGGGCAAGAACGAAGCGGCGCGCACGCAAAAAGCCCTCAGCCTTTTTCGCGATGGCGCAAAACAGAACAACGCCTTCTGCATGTTTTTGTATGCGCGCTGTTTCGAGCTCGGCACGGGCGTGGACGCCAATCCCACCGAAGCGAGCGATTGGTACCGGCGCGCCGCCGAGGCGGGCAATCGACCGGCGTTGGATTGGTGTCGCCAGCACAGCGTTAGTCTCAACCCCGAGCAGACGCCCTGAGCGGTCGATCCGCGGCCGCATTTAATATCTTGTCAGGCGAGCGCGCGCGCCCTAAAACTCGCGCCATATGAAGAGCTCGCTCCTGAAAACTTCCTCACTCATGGCGGCCGTGTCGATCTTTGCGACCGGCTGCGCAGATCTTACTCCGCTGCAAAACGCCGGCGTCTTCGGCGCGGCAGGCGGTGCCACCGCCGGTGGAATTGCGCGCGCCTCCGGCGCCAGCACCGGCGAATCGATCGCGATCGGGGCCGCCACCGGCGCGGTCGTAGCCGCGGTCACCTACATCATCGCCAAACACGAGGCGACGGAACGCCAGCACCGCATCGCGGAAGAGCGCGCCCGGCGCGCTTATGCGGAGATGTCCGCAAAACGGAAAGCGTCGCTGAAAGCGCGCAAGACGCGTTACATCGCGGTCGACACGGAGAAGGACAAGAACACCGCCGCGGGCGCGAAAAAGAGCGTGATGATCTGGGACACGCAATCGCAGGAAGTGGTGGGCAACTATGTCTACGACGTGAAGAGTCCGCCCCCGGTCGGTTCGACCGCCAAGTTCGACACCTACTCGGCCGAATACGTCGGGTCGGGCAGTTAGTTAGTCGTTAGGGCCTACTTTGTAGACGCTTCGCTCTGCGAAGCGCGGGTCTGCGCCCCGCCTGGAGATTGAGCCGCTTCTCTATTCCACACGCAGACCCGCGTTGCCCAGAGGGCAACGTCTACAGGTGCGCTTCGCGTCAGCGAGAGGCGGCGGCTGGCGTCGGTGTCGGACTTGAGACCGTCACTACTCCGGTCATGCCGCAGGAAACGTAACCGTTTGGTCTTCCCCCGAAAAGGCGGAGAGTAAAAGCGCAGCGTTTGGTTGTTAGTTTAGGTTAGGATTTTGGTTTTGGAAGTAACGATTGAGGAAGCTTTGCGGGCTGAGATAATCGAGAGAGCTATGGAGGCGTTTTCGGTTATAGAAGGTCTCCAGGTAGTCGAAGATGGCGGTGGAGGCGGCGGCCTTGGAGG
>JBDTCM010000297.1:0-5802 GCA_039923575.1 Chthoniobacterales bacterium | reverse complement strand
CGACCGCGCCGCCGCTGCGACTGCTCAGGCCCAGGCCAGGCAAGCCGCCCGCGCCCGGGAGCAGGCCCAACGCGAAGTCGCCGCTCAGAACCAGCGCGAGACCCGCATTGAAAAGCCGCACCTCACCTCTGATCTCATGAGCCGGATGGGTTTCAGTGAGAAACAGATCGAGGAGCAAAAAGCGCGCGAACAATCGGCCAGCGCCAACTCCAAAAAGAAGACCGACCCCGCGTCGCCAGGTCAGTAGCTCTGACCTCCGACGAATCGCGGCCCCAAGGCCCTCCCACACTGGAGGTCACCGACTTCGCTCACGACCAGGCGCAGCTGCCTGCCCGCCGTGGCGAACGTCCAACGGTGAGAAGGAAAGAGGTGTCGAGCCTCAAAACGAAAGCCGTTGTATTCTTCGTGCGTGCCGATCCAGAACCAGGCGATGGCGTCACCTTCGCGTAACCCAACCGCCCGATAGTGGCCGCCGATCCGGATCACACAAATCCCGTTGCGCCGTTCTTCAAAATGGAACGACGCGTGGTAGGGATCGCTTCCCCCAAAGACGTACTTTTCGCGCGCGAGTTTTTGCACGGGCGTTGGCAGCGCTGCGAAGTATTTCCAGAATGGAGCGAGTGGGGCAAGCGACATAGACGGGGCGCCGCGACGGTAGCGGTGACCGAATTGGGGCGAGGGAATCAAACGCCGGTGCGTCTTGCCGGTCGCGGCAGGTCTTGCAGCCATGGAGGGACGACCTCCGTGTCGTCCGTGTTTCAAAGAAAACGTCCAATCCGCCAGAGGACGGATTCACCGTGGCGAACGTTCAATGGGAGAGAAAGATAAGCCTGCCGGATCGCTAACCGCCAGCGGCGCGAAGTGCGCGGGCAACCGCTCGGCAGCGGCGGAGGAGGTGGCGGCTATACGGGAGTCAAGTATAGCATTCAAACTCGCTCATGGGCTGTAGGACGGGCGCGCCTGGCACGCAAACTCAATGTTCGGTGCGCGGAGGAGACTATACGTGATTCACGTATAGCAGCCAAACTTGCTCGTGGGCTGTAGTGCGGAAGCGGATCAGCACCCAAACTCAGATGTTCGGCGCCCGGGAGGGGAAGGTGGTCTATACGTGAGTCACGTATAGCAGCCAAATTCGCGCAGGAAGGAGGGGGAGGCGAAGGGGCGAGGGGCAAGGGGGGAGGGGAGAGGCGAGGGGCGCGACGCCCGGAGGAGACTATACGTGATTCACGTATAGCACCCAAATTCGCGCAGGGGGTTTGAAGACAGGCGCTCCGCCCGCCAACGGCCGTTCCTGCCTCGGAGATCGAATCCCGTTGCCGGGTAGAACCGCGATGCGCGCGCAGCAATTACCCGGTGACCGCCCCTTTCGAAATTCCGAGGTTGTGAAACTCGACCGCGCGCTGGTTCGCGTTTCGCCTGTCACGGCGGTATCTTGCGGCGGAAGAACTCAACAGAAGGACAGCTTTATGGAACACAAACCAAGAGGAAGAATTGAAGCGCAAGGAGTGGGGATCGGGGCGGTGTCGGACGAGCTTTTGCAAAAGCGCGCCCGAGACCTGGCGGAAGAAGATGGCCGCGCCGAACCGACGGACGCGGATCGCGCCGTAGCCCTGAAGGAGTTGACAGGATTTCACGAGGACGCCGCCCCTGAAGTTCCGCCGGGGGCTGAAGAACTGACCAGTTGGAACGAGGGGCGGGAGAACGCGGGCCATGCAATCCCCACTCTTCTGCCTGACGACGAGGCTGAAGTTGATGCGGAACTCACCGCTGAAGGCGTGGATGAGGCCGAACTCGATCGCCGCCGAGCGGCCAAAGACGAAAATCCACTATAGTCGCGCGGGCGCAAGCTTTCGGAGGACAGAGGTCAGAGGTCAGAGTTCGGAGTTTGGGACGCGACCCCAAAATCTCCCACAGGGAAAGGCCGGTTACTTCCCGCCTTGGACGCTCAGTTCCCAGCGATACCCGTCCGGGTCATGGAACCAGATGCCCATGTGCTTGGAGCCGTCCGCTTCCGGCCCGATCTCGTCGCCCGGATCTTCCAGCGCTACTTTCTCCTTCTGCAGATGGGCCAGCGCCTTCTTCAGCGTCGCCATGTTGGGGAGATGAAACGACATGTGGCCGATCGTCTGCGGCGACGGCTTTCCTTTGTGCAGCGCGATCGTGACATGGTCATTCCCGACCGCGACCCCGTCCTCAAACTCAAACTGCTCCTCCAAGCCGAGGGCGCGCTCAAACCAGCGCGCACTCTTTTTCGGATCACGCACCGCCAGCCCGAAATGGCCGACCACGCCAAGTGTAAATGGAATCTTCATCGCAAAACAGAATCGCGTCTCGCCGGCCGGCACGGATGCAAAATTCACCCCGCTCAATTCATTCCATCGATCATCTCTCCGACAGAAAAAGAACGCAAGATCCGGCGCCTGCCGGGGATCCAAAAGAAACGTTCAACTCCGAAAGGATTCGCCCGCCACGGTCGCCCCTCGCCACCCGCCCCGGTCGCCACGGCCACCAGGACGGGTAGACTCCGAGCACGCTTTGACCAGGACGGGCAGGCTGAGCAGGCGTCCAATGGGGGAATTGTAGGGCGGGCGCATCGCCTGCCTCTGGAGGGGAACGCGGAGCCTGTCCGCCGTCGCGTGCCTCGTTCTATGTTTGAGTTGTAGCCGGGATCGCTGATCCCGGTTTGCGTCGATCACGATCACGAGCGGCAGCAATGCCGCCGATTAAGCATTGACAGCGATTTTGTGCTTTCTTTAAAGCGTCTGGCAATTCACAATCCAAAACATGAAAAAATCCATTCATCCACGCATTCTAGTATCCTTCGCACTCCTCAGCCTTTTCAGCGCGAGCGCGCTCGGGGCCGACGATTCGTTCGTCGGCAAGTGGAAACTCAATCCCGACAAAAGCCAGTTCAACGGTTTGCAATACAAAATTGAAGATGCCGGCAGTGGCCAATACCGGTTCATTTTCGGCGACGACGTCGAGACCCTCACCCTTGATGGGAAAGGTCATGTCACGAAATACGGTGACACCTGGTCTATCAAGGCGACCGGGCCAAGCAGCTGGGAATCGGTCAACAAGCGGGACGGCAAAGTTACGGCCAAGTCGAAGTGGACCATTTCGGAGGATGGACAAACGTTCACCACGATGGATGAAAACATGCGGCCGGATGGGTCCACTGGGAAAAGTGAGAGTACTTTAAAGCGGACGGACGGCGCCTCCGGTTTGGCCGGATCGTGGGAAAGCGCGTCGGTCAAGATCCTGTCGCCGCTCACCATTGAGGTGGCGAAATGGCAGGCAGACGGCTACTCACTCATTAACCCGGCCTACAAACAGCATCTCCATTTCAAGCTCGACGGCAAAGATTACACGCCCAGCGGGCCGCGCGTCGCCAAAGGCACCACCGTTACGGCCAGCAAGAGCGACGATCGCAACATGGAGCTGACCTACAAGCTGAAAGGCAATACTACCGAGACCGATCGCTGGGAGCTTGCGGCAGATGGGAAAACGCTAACGCAAACCGTAACCTACGCCGGTGTGAGCAAACCTGAGGTAGATCTTTACGATCGCGAGTAAGTCTCTAAGGGCAGTTGCCCTCGCCGGTAACTGAATAAGCGGGGCGCGGCCCTTTCGACACTTCCATATCAACCTACGGCGTTAGATCAGCGCGATGGTGGCAGCCAGCTGTGGCGTCCAGCCCGTCTCGGAGCGAGACGGGCGCACCGCTCAGCAAGCCGAGCCCAAGGAAGAAAAACGACGCGAGCCCCAGCTTGCGCAGATGCTTCATGTTTTACGTGAAGCCAGGCCACGCGTCCGCAAATTAAGGTGCGGGTTTCTCACGTAGAGGAATTACAGATCGCACACGACCGACGTCGCTAGCGCCGGCCCTCGGTCTAAAACAGGCCGAGCACCTTGAGGACGATGATGATAACGACAATGACTCCGATGATGTAAACGATGTTTCTGTTCATATCAGAAGCGGAATATATCAGGGCGACATCGTTAGTTCCAACTTATTTGCGGCTTGCCCGCTCCACTGGGCGACTTCTCCAGTTGCGCCGATAAAACGACCCGAAAAACGGGTGATTTTTCAAATCATTGGCAATTTGAAAGCCCGGCCCCGCCTGCTGAGCCTGGTGAAAGCTCGCTCGGAGTCTACCCGTCCTGGTGGCCGTGGCGACCGGGGCGGGTGGCGGGTGGCGGGTGGCGAGTGGCGACTGGGGCGGGTGGAAGCACTTGCTCGCAAAAACTAAAACCAACAATACTTTTCGAGGAGCCCGTATGCCATGGGCGAAGCGTGCGCCTGTTCCGGGAAGATCTGTTAGGCTTGAGGCGCGTCCTCTGCCGGGACGTCCGGGCGCGCTCTTGGCAGATCGGCTGCCCTTTGTCTCACTCTTAGAAACAAGACCGCCTCTCCGGTCTCAAACCGGAAAGGCGGTCGATAACAGCAATTGGAGTGAAGTTACTTCAGAGTCACTTCCCGCATCAGCTTGCTGCCCATGATGTCGCGAATCTCCATCCGCTTGACTGCTCCCTGACGCTGCATGTCTTCGCTCCCGATCAGTTTCTTGTTGATCGGGTCGAGCTTTTCGCGCAGACTGTCCATCGCGGCCATGTTCGGGTATTCCTCCATTAGCAGGATATCAAAGTCCTGCTGGCCGGAAGCGTCGCCGACGAGGATTTTGTAGTCCATGATGACGCCTTGCTTCTTCGCTTCGTCGTTAGTCGATTTGTATATCTTGGACAGGGTCTTGAGATAATCATCGCTCATGCCCGCCTTGGTCTTCACCATCGTGATCTGCCAGACCGGTCCGTCCGTGTAAGGCGCGTCACTTTGCGCGGAGCAAAGGCCAGTGAGGCTGAGCGAGACGACGGCGATAAGTGCTAAGTGTTTTTTCATTGGGATTTTATCTTTCTTGGTTAGGATTCACTGAGCTCGTTACGAGCCCTCCGGGTGGCAGGCATTATTTTCCGGCCTCGGAGTGATGGAGATTGCGTTTGGGAACGCACGAAGACAAGCGCAATCTTTTCTGCCTGCGCCCTCTAATCGTTACGGGATATTACCGAACTGTCAGAGTCAGATCTTTTCCCGGCAGGGCACCCCGCGCCTCCGAACGCTGAACGAGGAACCCGCCTCTGCAAAGCCTCCGGCGCCGCAAGGGCGAATTGTAGGGCGGGCGCGTCGCCGGGGAGCGCACGCGCCCTCGCGTGCTGGCGATGACGCCTCGTCATCGCGAACTTTGTCTTCGCATGATTGCGCAACCACGCAGGGGGAGATCATGGGATAGAATTCTGCGTCTGCCGCCCGGAAGCGACTCGGCGAGGCGCCGAGTCGAGCACGCGAGGCGCATGCGCTCCCCGGAAAAAACGAAAACCGCGGCGAAGATTTCTCTTCGCCGCGGCTCGCTCTGGGGGAGCGGGAATTCCTTTTTTGAGGGGAACTCCTTTGCGCGGGTTATATCACCATCATGCTGGTGACTGGGTTGCTCCAGCTGGTTTCGCCCGCTGCCCCGACCGCGACGACCTGCACGATGTAGGTCTGGCCAGGAGTGAGCCCGGTGAAGATATACCGGGCGGCGGTGGTTTGCACCTCCTCCAGGTAGATGGTCGGGGCCGATGACAAGGACAGCCGCCAGTTGTAACTGTAGGCGCCCTTGATCTTCACCGTGCGTGCCTTGATCGAACCGCTTGTCGGGCCCTGGCGCAGAGTCGGCGCGGAGGGCGTCGGCAACGGCCCAATCGGGGTCGAGCCTTTGACCGGCTCGAAGCCGGAGCTGACCAGGACGGCGACGTCGCCGACGG
>JBDTCM010000296.1:0-7695 GCA_039923575.1 Chthoniobacterales bacterium | reverse complement strand
GATATAGCGCTCGTTAGGCGGAGTGCCGATGAGGCCGGCGCGATCTTCCATCTCGAAGCGCAGGGTGCGCGCCCAGATTTGCAGGAGTCGATAGCCGAAAGCGACCAACCACCGCGCGCGCCAGCCTTCGATTTTCAAGGCTCGGAAGTTTTTCCGCCCTCATCCTTCCAGCGATAGGCGCGCGGGTTGGGGAGGCCGAGCTGGTCGAGGATCCGCCAGACGACGGTGTCGACCACGTCCTGGACCGATTGTGGCTGGCTGTAAAACGATGGGATCGCGGGAAGCACGATCGCGCCCGCTTCGAGCAGAGTGACGACGTTGCGCGCGTGGATCAAACTCCACGGTGTCTCCCGCGGGACAACGATCAGCTTGCGCCGTTCTTTCAGGAAAACATCGGCGGCGCGAAGGAGCGCGCTGTCGCTCGTGCCGGCGGCGATCCGGCCCAGCGTGGCCATCGAACAGGGCACGATGACCATGGCGTCGAAGCGGGCGGAGCCGCTCACGAAGGGCACGTTCAAATCGTTCTCGGCATGCTGCCGAACGCCGGCCGGCACTGTGAGCTGGTCGACTTCCTGCGCAGCGACCTGTTTCGCATGCGCGCTCAGCACGAGGTGCACTTCGTTCGCCGAGGCATCGATCTGATCGAGCAAACGTTGCAGATAAAGCGTGCCGCTGGCGCCGGTGGCGGCGAGGACGAGTTTCATTCGGCGCTATAGAACCACAAATCCCTCGCGCACTCTAGAGCGATCGATCGATCACTGAGGGACGAAGCGCCAGCACTCTGGGGAGCACAGGCCGTCGACCTGTGTTGTTCGCGGTGGCCCGCCGCGAACGGTCCCGGCGTTATGAGTTGCCTTGGAGGGCGCGACGCGAGTTGCGCTCCGCGCCAAGGCATTCGGCCAGCGGCCAAACGCCGACAGGCCAGCGGCCTGTGCTCCCCGGAGAAAATCGCGCCGCGCTATAGATATCCGCCGGTCTTTAGCTTTTTCGTGAGATCGATTTGGCGGAGAAGCTGCTCCTGGTAAAAGGCGGCGCTTTCTTTCTGCGGCTCGATCCTCGTTTTTTTCTCAACCACCACGAGATCGTCGACCAGCTTTTCAAGTTTCATCGGTTTTCCTTTCACCTTGGCATGGGTCCACGCGGCCTGGATGGCCGCGCCCAAGGCCGCGCCTTCGGTGACGCGCAGCGCCACCGTCGGAAAACCGAGAACGTCGGTCGCGATCTGGCGCCAGACCGCGCTCTTGCTGCCGCCGCCGGTGAAGCGGATTTCGGTCGGGACGATGCCAAGTTCACGGAACCGGCGCAGCCCGTAGGCGAGCCCGAGCGTGACGCCTTCCACGACCGCTCGCGCCATGAAGTCCGCCGTCATGTTTTCGGTCGTTAGGCCGTGGAACACTCCCTTGCCCTTGGGCAGGTTCGGCGTCCGTTCCCCTTGCAGGTAAGGGAGGAAAAGAATTCCGTCCGCGCCGGCCGGGACCGCCTCGACCCGTTGTTCCATGGTCGGAATATCCCAGCCGAAAAGCTTTCTCATCTGTTCCGTCGCGGCCGCCACATTCATCGTGCAGATGAGCGGGAGCTAATGATCGGTCGCGTCGCAAAAAGCGGCGACTTCGCCTTTCGGATCGATCAACGCTTCCTCGGAAAATGCGCAGATCGTCCCGGAAGTGCCGAGGCTGACCGTGACCACGCCGGCGCGGATGTTGCCCGTGCCGATCGCGCTCATCATGTTGTCACCGCTCCCGGCGCTGACGAGGACGTCTTCGGCCAGGCCCCATTCTTCGCGCAGGACACTGCGCAACAAACCGGCTGGCCGTTTCGAAGAGCGCAACGGCGGCAGGGTCGACTCCAATTTTGGATCGATGAAATCGAGAATCGGCTTGCTCCATTGGCGTGTGCGCACGTCCAGCAAGCCGGTGCCGGAGGCGTCGCCATATTCCATTTGCCGTTCGCCCGTCAGCCAGAGATTGAGATAATCGTGCGGCAAGAGGACAGTCGTTAGGCGACGAAAATTAGCCGGCTCGTTTTCTTTCAACCAGAGAAGCTTGGGCGCGGTGTAGCCCGGCAACATCGGATTGCCGATGCGTTCGATCAGGCCTTCGGTTCCGCCGAATTCCTTGTTGAATTCCTCGCACTGCGCCTCGGTCGAGACGTCGCACCAGAGCTTTACCGGTCGGAGCGGCTCGTTCGCTTCATCCAGCGCCACCAGCCCGTGCTGCTGCCCGCTGACTCCGATGGCTTTGAGCTCGCTCCGGCGCGCGCCGATTTTCTCGAGACACTCCGCGACGGTCGCCTCCGCGGCCTCGATCCAGGTGCGGGCATCCTGTTCCACATGCCCCGGCGGCAATCCCTCGATCGTCCCGTAGGCGCGCTGGGCGAGCGCGACGACTTCTCCCGATTCGGTGTCGAGGACGAGGCTCTTGGTACTCTTGGTGCCGCTATCGATTCCGAGGCAAAGCATAAATGGTGGAGCAAATCCGAAGCAGCTCGAATTTGAATTTAGGCCTCGTTGGGCGCAATAAGATAGCGATGATCAAGAAGCTTTTGCATACACGCTACCGGGTCACCGACCTGGAAAAGACGGTTTCATTTTATCGCGACGTCCTCGGGCTGGAGGAAGTACGGCGGCACACCTCAGGTCGCGGGTCGCAACTGGTTTTCCTGAAAGCGCCCGGGAGCGACGAGGAAATCGAGCTCTGCAAGTTTGACGAAAGCGGTCCGGTCGTGGTCGGCCCGGATCTGACTCATCTAGCCTTTGAGGTCGACAATATCGAGGAGTTCGCGAAGCAGACGGCCGCGAAAGGCTATCCGCTTTCCGACGGCCCGCATCCCAACGGCCGCGGTGGCGCGATCGCCTTTATCGATGCGCCGGAAGGTTACGAGGTCGAGTTAATCCAGCGCGGCGAGGGTCGTTAGGCTTGCGTCGGCCTGAGTTTTGCTTCTAGTATTCGGCCAATGATTCGTCGCACCTTCGCGCAAGTCTCGTATCCGCTGGCCATCGCGCTCGCCTTGCTCTGCCTGGCCGCGACCAAACCGAAAAGCCAGCAGGTCAGGCGGGCGACCGCCGTCGCAGAGGAAGAGAATTATTCTGTCGCCTATCAGACGAACAAGTTGGGCTCTGACCTTAGTGCGCCCAGGACGCGAGCTGCGGCCGTGCTCGTGCAGGACGCGCGCACCGGCGAAGTCCTCTACGAAAAAAATGCCGATGCGCCGCGCGCCGCCGCCAGCACCCAGAAATTGCTGACCGCGCTGATCGTGGCCGAAGACGGATTTCTTGATCATCCGGTGGTGGTGGAACCGGTCGATATGCAGGCCGAGCCGGTGCGATTGAACATCAAGGCCGGGGAAATTTACCAGCGCATCGAGCTGTTGCGCGCCCTGCTCGTGAAAAGCCCTAACGACGTGGCCCGCTGCCTGGCGCGGGATAACGCCGGCAGCATCGAGCTTTTCGCGGAGAAGATGAATGCGAAAGCCCGCTCCCTCGGCGCGACCCATTCGAACTTCGTCAACCCGAACGGACTGCCGATTCCGGATCAGTATTCGACGGCGCGGGATCTCGCCATCATCGCGCGCGCCGCCTACGCCAATTACACCATCCGCTCGATCGTTTGTCTGCCGCAGCTCGCTTTTCGTTATGCCGATGGCCGCACTCGCGAACTCAAGAATACGAACAGAGTCCTGAAGCAGGTTCCCTACTGCAACGGAATGAAAACCGGTTATACCGAAGCGGCCGGGCATTGCCTCATTGCGAGCGGGAAAATTCCCGGACGCGACGTCATCGTGGTCGTGCTCGGCGATAGTTCGGCGGGCATTTGGCGGGATGCTTCGGCGTTGCTTTACTGGGGTTTGAAGCGGATGTAGATCGCGCCCGTCGCGGCGCGTCATGAGCGATCTTTTTCAGGAACAACTCGAGGCGCTGCGCGCCCGTTCGCTCCATCGCAAGTTGCGCGAGATCGGCACCGCGCAGGGCCCTGAAGTCCAGATTGTCGGACGGCACCTCGTCAATTTTTCCTCCAACGATTACCTGGGGCTGGCGGCCGATCCGATTTTGCGCCAGGCGGCGATTGCCGCGATTGAAGAATTCGGGGTCGGCGCAGGCGCGTCCCGGTTGATCAGTGGAACGCAGTCGCCGCACGTCGCGCTCGAGACGGCGCTCGCGAAATGGAAGCGCGCGCCGGCCGCGATTTCATTCAGCAGTGGCTACGCCGCGGCGGTCGGCACCTTGCCCGCGCTGGCATCGAAGCACGACGTCATCATTCTCGACAAACTTTGCCACGCCTCGCTCATCGACGGCGCGCGTCTGAGCGGCGCGACGTTGCGAGTCTTTCCGCACAATCACCTCGGCAAGCTCGAGAGCCACCTGGAGTGGGCGCAGCGCGAGCATCCGGAAGCCCGAGTTGTGGTGGTGACAGAATCGGTCTTCAGCATGGATGGCGATCGCGCGCCGCTGCGCGAGTTGATCGAATTGAAGAAACGTTTCCACGCTTTGCTGCTGCTCGATGAAGCTCACGCCATCGGCGTGGTGGGGGAACACGGTCGCGGGCTCGCTGCCGAGCTCGGATTGGAAAAGGAAGTGGATCTGCAAATGGGGACGCTCAGCAAATCGCTCGGCGTGAGCGGCGGCTACATTTGCGGATCCCGCAGCCTGGTCGATTGGCTGATTAATCGCGCGCGCTCTTTTGTTTTTTCGACCGCTCCGCCGCCGGCCATGGCGGCCGCGGCGACCGCGGCGATTCATTTTCTCATTTCCGACGAGGGAGAAGCGCGGCGCAAGACGCTTTGGCACCGGATCGTGCAACTGCGCAAAATGCTTCCCGAGGGCGGCGCGGCCTTTGGCAAACCGGGCGCGGCCATAATTCCCTGGATGGTGGGCGACGAGCAACGTGCGCTCGATCTGGCGCAGGCCCTGCAACGAGAAGGATTTCTCGTCCCGGCGATTCGTTACCCCACGGTCGCGAAAGGCGCTGCACGCCTGCGTATTACGCTAAGCGCCGCGCACTCCGAGGCGCAAGTGGCGGCCCTGGGCGACGCCCTTTCCCGGCACGCGGCGACCGACTACGGGTTGCCGATGGCGTTGGCGCGCAGGAGCGGCGTCGGCACGTAGGCCGGATTGCGATTCACATCGGCCGGACCCTCGGAGGGAATATCGGCTTCAGGGCCTTCGGCCGGCGGCGCGGCTTCGATCGAGTTATTGGCGTAGCGGGAAGCTTTCGCGTCGCTGCTCGTCGTGCTGGTGGTTTTCATCGTCGTGCAGGCCGGTAGAAGCGCCGCGACGAGTAAGCTGAGGGCAATTTTGATTTTCATTTTTCCAACTCCATTCCGAGGCGAGGTCCATGCTCGCGTCGATATCGTTAGGATTACTACAAACCGCTCGCCGACGGCAAGAACTGTTTCTGGCCCCCCTGTAGCCGACCGGGGCGTCCGCCGGACGGGAAGGGACTCCTAAACGAAGCGGGCGAGGATAGCCTGGAGCTTCTCCCGCGTGGCCGGCGGCCAGAGTTTGCGGTCGGTCACGAGGGCGGAATCGAGGGCGCGATGCTCCGGCCAGTCCGGCTCCAGCGGAATACGCGGGATGACAGCGGCCAGGACTTTCTTCGCCGTTTCGGCATTGGCGAGCAGGTGTTCAATCACGGTCTGCGCCGAGACCGGTTCCTCCTCGACCTTCCAGCAATCGTAGTCGGTGACCATCGCCATGGTGGCGAGGGCGATCTCGGCTTCGCGGGCGAGCTTCGCTTCCGGCAGGTTGGTCATGCCGATAACGTCGAAACCGTGGCGACGATTCAGGTCCGACTCGGCCCGGGTGGAGAACGCCGGGCCATCCATATTCACATAGGTGCCGCCATTGTGGACCGGCACGCCTAACGAACTGGCCGCGTCCGCCAGGAGATCGCGCAACAAGGTGCAAATGGGATCCGCGAAGGTGATATGCGCCGCGATCCCGCTCCCGAAAAAAGTGTGGCCTGCCCGCTGGCTGGTGTGGTCATAGAACTGCGAAGGCAGGAGCACGTCGCGTGGTGCATATTTTTCCTGCAAACTCCCGACCGCGGTGACGGAGATAATCCAGCGCACATTGAGCGAACGAAGGGCGTAGATGTTGGCGCGATGATTCAGCTCGTGCGGCAACAGGCGATGGCCGCGCCCGTGCCGGGGCAGGAAGAAAACGCGCCGTCCGGCGAATTCACCGCCGATGATCGCGTCCGACGGCGGCCCGAAAGGAGTATCGATTTGATGCGCCTGCGGATTGCTCAACCCTTCGATCTGGTAAAGTCCGCTTCCGCCGATGATGCCGATGGCCGCTTTTTCGTGATCCATTTGCTAGTTGTAGCTATTCTTGGGCATGAACTCGCGTCATTTTTTCTTTCTCCTCCTTGGATTCATTCTCGCTTCTTGTGCAGCGCCGTCGTTCGAGTCCGGGGAGCGGTCCGCTCCGGCGCTGGCCCGGTCTCAGGCGGCGGGCCGGGCCTCGTTCGCTGAGGCGCCGCGCGATCGGCCGGGTCTCGGCACGCGCTGGGGCGAAACCCGAAAGTCGCTCGTGACCATGACCTCGTTCGAGCGCGCGACGCCCGCGCATCCCCTGGCGGTCGCTGAAATCTTCTACAACAATCGAGCTGGAATCGAAGCGATGGCGGCCGCCTCAAAACTGCGCCGGACGTGGCCGGTCCTGGCCGGGCCGGTCTCAGGCTTGATCTCGGTTGGCTTGAAAGATCAGAGTGGTCGACTGCTGCCCGGATTAATTGTGGGCGATCGCTGGTTTGTGGTCGGCGAAGAGGGACGCCGCTACTCGATTGTGGTGCGCAACCAGAGCGACCTGCGTCTTGAGGTGGTGCTCTCGGTGGATGGCCTCAACGTGATTGACGGGCGTCCGGCTTCGGTTCGGAAAGGTGGCTATGTCATCGCCCCGCGGCGCACGCTGGTGGTGGATGGATTTCGCCAGAGCACGGAGGCGGTCGCGGCTTTCCGCTTCGGCCCGGTACGCGAATCGTATGCGCAGGAGAAATACCACAACACGCGCAACGTCGGCGTCATCGGAGTGGCGGTCTTCAACGAAAAAGGCACTTTCCCGTGGACGGACCGGGAAGTGCAGAAGCGGCTGCAGGCGAATCCGTTTCCGAATCGCTTCGCGACTCCGCCCTAAAGGGGCGGGTTTCGTCCGGCAACATTGATACGTCTGATTCGACTGTTTACACTTCTGGCAAATGAGTGAGACAATCACCGTTCGAATTCCCGAGCGCCTGGCGGCTTGGTTGAAGGAGACAGCGGCCCGCATTGGCCTCTCCCAAGGGCAGCTTATCCGACAACATCTCGACCGCGCTCGCCGAGGTGATCACGCGTCCAAAAAGTTCATGCGCCTCGCCGGCACGATCAAGAACGGTCCCGCCGATCTCTCGACCCGGAAGGGCTTCGCGAAGCAGTGAAAGGCATCGCCGACACTGGATTTCTCGTCGCTTTCGCCAATGCCCGCGACCGACACCATCGCTGGGCCGTGGGTGTCGCCGAAGAGGTGACCGAGCCGTAACTGACCTGCGAACCGGTCCTGGCGGAAGCGGCCTTCCATCTCGGCAGCGTCGCGGTTGTCCTGGAAATGATCGCGGAGGAGTTGCTCGCTCTTTCCTTTGACTGCAACGACCATCTGCCGCAGTTGGCCGCTCTGGCAAAACGCTATCGGGATCGCCAACCGGATCTGGCCGACTTGTGCTT
>JBDTCM010000295.1:0-5505 GCA_039923575.1 Chthoniobacterales bacterium | reverse complement strand
AGCGCGACGTGGACCAGGAGGATGAGCGCCGGCACCTCCACCAAAGGCCCAATCACGGCGGCAAAGGCCGCGCCTGAGCCAATGCCAAAGACCGTCACTGCGACGGCAATCGCTAACTCGAAATTATTCGAGCCTGCAGTGAAGGCCAAGGTCGCCGAGCGTTCATAATCAGTGCCCAGCCACCGGCTCATGAAAAAGCTGAGGAAAAACATGACCGCGAAGTAAATGACCAGCGGCAGGGCGATACGAAGGACATCGAGCGGAAGGCGGACAATCTCGCCGCCTTGAAGCGAGAACATAACGACGATGGTAAAGAGCAGCGCGATCAGCGTGAGCGGCGAGATGCGCGGGATGAATGCGCGCTCGTACCAGCCCTTGCCCTTGGCGCGCACCAGCAGAAAGCGCGTCGCGATCCCGGCAAGAAAGGGCAGACCGAGGTAAATAAAAACGCTCGCCGCGACGCTGCCCATTGTCAGCTTGGTCAAGTCCATTGCCCCAAAGTGGAGGCCTACCGCGGGCGGGAGCACCTTCAGAAAAAAGACGGCGAAGACCGCATAGAAAAGCACTTGGAAAACGGCGTTGAACGCGACCAGCCCCGCGCAGTATTCCGAGTGACCCTTGGCGATATCATTCCAGACGATCACCATCGCGATGCAACGAGCGAGACCGATCAGGATCAGACCCGTCATGTATTCGGGCTTGTCGCGCAGGAAAATAACCGCCAGCGCGAACATCAGCAGGGGACCGATCACCCAGTTCTGCACGAAAGAGAGCGCCAGCACATTCTTATCCCGGAACACATCGCCCATCTCCTCGTATTTCACCTTCGCCAAGGGCGGATACATCATGACGATGAGCCCGATCGCGATCGGGATGGAAGTCGTGCCCACGCTCAAGCCCGTGATCGCACGTGTGATGCCGGGAGCAAAGTTACCGATCGCCACGCCGCCGAGCATGGCGAGAAAAATCCAGAGGGTCAGATAGCGATCGAGAAAGGAGAGATTCTTCATTGTCGACGCGCGCGGTTCGAGTAGCGGAGCAGAAACCAGGAAAAACGGGGAACCCATCCTTGCCGTGCAGGTTGGAAAGCGGGCAAGGAAGCGAGGAGGAAAGAGGCGAACATCGCGGCCGCCAGACCAGCCAGGGCGAGTTGCGGAAGCGTCATAGGGTTCAGTCCGCCTTAAGCGATTGCATCGCCAAGTGGCTCAGCGCTTTTTCAACGCTGCGCTCGGTTCGGATCTCGCACGCAGTTTCGTCAGCGCCTGCAGGTCGCGCACAAACACGGGGTCGGTCTGCACGCAATCCTGCAGACATTTGAGGTTTACCTCCAACTCTGCCGCGCGCCTGTCCGGCAGCGAATAAATCATCCAGTTGCCGTCTCGCTCGGCCTGAACCATTCGCCGCGCGCGCAGGTAGGCGAGGTGCTTTGAGATTTTCACCTGCGGCTCGTCGAGCACCTCCTGGAAATGGCAGACGCACAATGGCGTTTGCGTGAGCAGGTGCAGAATGCGCAACCGCGTCGGATCGCAAAAGCATTGATAAATCTGGACCAGCTTCATGAACGCTTCGCCTAACGACAGCAAGCTGACGCGGTCGTGACCTCGGCGTCCGATTCGCAACCGCATTTCTGTTTCGCGAGGCAGTCGGTGTGCTTCGAAGTGAGCAGAAATTCGAGCCGGTCTTCCACCGCCCGCCCCGAGGCAATCGGATATTGCGAGACGACGCAGCAATCCCATTCCACTTCTACGTCGAGATCGTCGCCCGGCAGAATCGGTCGCCCGAGGTCGAGAATGTCGGCGAACCGCCCCGCCTGGAGCCGATGCTCGAAATCGTCCGCGACATAGGTTTGCAGGACGCATGCCTGGTGTTCGCGGAAAGTCCCACCGCAATCGACAAACTTTTTCGCGACGTGGCCGACTTCGGTGATGTGAAAATGGCCTGGGATTTGCTCGCCGCTCGGCAGGAAGAAACGCGGCAGCGTGTCGGGGTGAGCGCGGAGGATGGATTTGAGTTCGCGTAGTTTCATGGTCAGCGATCTATATTCCTATAAAGGCATGTTGTCAATCGCGGCCGCATTGGGCGCGGCCCGGTTTTCCGCTAACAGGTTTCACAAGCCTCGCCGTTGAGCGCTTCAAAGCCTTCCCGGACGATGATCGGCACCATCAAGAGGGCAGCGATGGAGTCCGCCCACCACCAACCAAGGAGCGCGTTGAGCAGGAGTCCTCCGAGCAGAATCGCGGAAAGATAAGCGCAGATATCGGTCTGACGTGAATCGGCGTGCAGAGCCCGGCTTTCCAGCCGCGCGGCGACGCGGCGCTTGGCCCGCGCCAGCAAGGGCATGACGAGGAGAGACAACGCCGCCAGCCCGATGCCGACCACACTTTTCTCCGGTTCTTCCCGATGAAACAACGACCAGAGCGCATCCCCGCTCACATACAGAGCCAACAAGAGAAAGCTCGCTCCGACCAGGCGCAGTGCGATCCGTTCGCGTTTCTCATCGGCGCGCGTTTGCAGGCGCCAAAGCAAGATGGCACCCGATAAACTCTCGATCATCGAATCCGCGCCGAAGCCAATGAGCGCGATGCTGCTCGCGACGTGACCGGCGATGATCGCCACTGCCGCCTCCGTCAGGTTCCAGCCGATCGTCAAGTATTCGAGACGCCGGCCCGCGCGAGTGTTCGCGGCGCGGGAATCGCTCGTCACATCCGGAGCTGGGCAGGTCATGGATTCATCGTGCGTCTTCTCAAGCGCTGCTGAATGGCAGCTCTCTTACAGCTCGACCCTGCGCAGGCGGAGCGCGTTCCCGATGACCGAGACCGAGCTCAAGCTCATGGCCGCTCCGGCGATGATCGGGCTAAGGAGAATTCCGAACCAAGGATAAAGAATTCCGGCGGCGATCGGGATGCCTAACGAATTGTAAACGAAGGCGAAGAAAAGATTCTGCCGGATGTTGCGCATCATCGCGCGGCTCAAACGAATCGCTTTCTCGATCCCGCGCAGGTCGCCTTGCAGGAGCGTGATGCCGGCGCTTTCCATCGCCACGTCGGTGCCGGTGCCCATCGCGATTCCGACATCCGCTGCCGCCAATGCCGGGGCGTCGTTGATCCCGTCGCCGGCCATCGCGACGACGTTACCCCCTTCACGCAGGCGGCGGACGCGATCGTTTTTATATTGCGGCTCCACGCCGGCTTCCACTTCGTCGATGCCGAGTTGCTGTGCGACGCGACGCGCGGTGCGCTCGTTGTCGCCGGTGAGCATGATGATTTTGAGTCCGAGCTGGTGCAGCGCTTTGATCGCTCCCGGGGTCGATTCCTTGATCGGATCCGAGACCGCGATGAGACCGGCCGCGCGATCGTCGAGGCCTACGAAGACCACGCCGCTGCCTTCTTCCTGCATCGTGGCCGCCTTACGCTCGAGCTCGTCCACACCACCGATGCTTTCCTCGCGCAGAAAAGCCGCCTTCCCGACCAGAACGCGGTGATTTTCCACCCGTCCGCTCACGCCGCCGCCAGTGGTGGATTGAAAATCCGTCACGGCGCGCGGATTCAATCCGCGCTCTTTCGCGCCGTGCACGATCGCGGCGGCGAGAGGGTGTTCGCTGTTGCTTTCCACCGCGGCGGCAAGCGCGAGCAGCTCATCTTCCGTGACGGAATCGACGGGCAGGACTTTCGTTAGGCGCGGTTTGCCTTCGGTCAATGTGCCGGTTTTATCGACGACGAGGGTCCGCACCTTTTCCATCAGTTCGATCGCTTCCGCTTTCTTGATCAACACACCCGCCTGTGCGCCGCGTCCGACGCCGACCATGATCGACATCGGCGTGGCGAGACCGAGCGCGCAAGGGCACGCGATGATGAGAACAGCGACGGCGTTCACGATCGCGTGCGCGAAACGCGGCTCGGGGCCGACGAACCACCAGACGAAAAATGTGATGATCGCGACTGCGATCACCGTTGGCACAAACCAGGCCGCGACTTTGTCGGCGAGCCCCTGGATGGGCGCGCGACTGCGTTGCGCCTGTGCGACCATCTCGACGATCTGGGAGAGAACGGTTTCGTTCCCGACGCGCTCCGCCTCGATCAGGATGCTGCCGGTCTGGTTGACGGTTCCGCCGGTGACGTGGTCGTCGCTGTTTTTCTCCACCGGCATCGGCTCGCCGGTGATCATCGACTCGTCGATGCTGGTGCGGCCATCGATGACGCGGCCATCGACCGGGATTTTCTCGCCCGGTCGGACGCGGAGGTGATCACCCTGGCGTACTTCGTCGAGTGACACATCCTGTTCGACGCCATCGCGCAGCACGCGCGCGGTGGTCGGCGCGAGATCGAGCAAGGCGCGAATCGCGCTACCGGTGCGACTGCGCGCGCGCAATTCGAGCACCTGCCCGAGCAAAAGCAGGACGATGATGATCGTGGCCGCTTCGAAATAGACGCCGATCTTGCCGTGCTCGGCGAAAGTCGGTTGCGGTAAAAGCATCACCGCCGCGCTGTAAAAATAAGCCGCGCCCACGCCGATCGCGATGAGCGTAAACATGTTGAGCGAGCGGTTCACGATCGATTGCCAGCCGCGCTGGAAAAATGGCCAGCCCGCCCAGAGCACGACCGGCGTACTGAGGATGAATTGCACCCAGCGCGAAATATCGCCTGCCACCCAATCCGGGGCGGAGGGCAGGAGATGCGACATCGCGAGCAGAAAGACCGGCAGGCTCAACGCTCCGCCGATCCAGAGTCGGCGCGTCATGTCGCGCAGTTCAACGTTTTCTTCTTCTCCGCCGCCGGCGCCCGCTGACTTCGGTTCGAGCGCCATCCCGCAGATCGGGCAATTGCCCGGATGATCCTGCTCGATCTGCGGATGCATCGGGCAGGTGTAAATGGTCGGTGCGCGGAAGCTCGGATTGCGTTCCAGTGCCATCCCGCACTTCGGGCAACTGCCCGGTTTGTCGCTTTCGACGCCCTCGCACATCGGGCAGAAATATTTGCTCGCCGGCTTGCGCCCGGTCGCTCTCTCGTGCTCGCCTGTCGCGCCGGAGCCATGCGAAGGCGAGTGTTCGGTTCGGCCGACAAACTTGTCGCGGCAGTGCGTCGAGCAGAAATAGACTTTCTCTCCCTCGCGCTCGACGACTGCGGCTGCGTTCTCCGGATCGACTTTCATCCCGCAGATCGGGTCGGTGAAAGTTTCGTTAGGCTTCATCATCGACATCCTCACCTTTCACTAGCTTCTCGATCAGAAGCAAATCGCCCAGGAAGGAGATTGCCTGCAAAGTTACCGGCCTCCGCCGAATGCAGCCGCCAGACTTAATCCCAAAGCAAACACCAGAAACGAGAACAGCGTCATCCAGACCAGACTGGCGCGTGAGACCTTCTCCCCATCATGATTTCTCTGCATGTTTTCATGGCCCATCGCAGGCTGCTCCGATGCGCGCACGGTCATCATCCCGTGCTTCAAGTGATTGGATACCAGCCACCAGTTCATGGGGTAGGCGGTGACGAAGCCAACCAGCAGAGCCAT
>JBDTCM010000294.1:0-7360 GCA_039923575.1 Chthoniobacterales bacterium | reverse complement strand
GATCCAGCTCGCAGATAATGACGCGATGTCCTTTGGCGATTTGGTCGAGCAGACGTTCTTCCGCGGATTCGACCCGCTTCGCGACCGGGTGGGTTGGCTCAACAACCGCCCGAACTGATTTGCTCCGGACCGGCTTTAAATCCGCCAAGGCTGCCGCGATCGCCGCGATCGTGCGCGGGGTCGTTCCGCAACAACCACCGATCAACCGCGCACCCTGCGCGGCCATTTCCCGGGCCATCGTCGAAAAGTATCCGGGCGACGTGTAATAGAGAAAACGTCCGTCATGATATTGCGGATAACCGGCATTGGGATAAGCCGAGAGCAGGAACTCCAAGGGCAGCCGCTCCAGGAGGTGCACCATCGCATGCGGTCCGTTAAGACAGTTGACACCAACGACATCGGCACCCAGAGCGCGCAGCTTGCGGAACGCTTCAACCAGCGTCAGACCAGAAGGCAGCCGTCCCCCCTGCTCCGAGGCAAACGAGCAAATCGTCGGGACCTTCGAAAGATCCATCTTGGCTTTAAGCGCAATCTCGATCTCCTCGTAATCGAGAAACGTTTCCATGAAAATGGCCTGGGCCCCACCATCCAATAGCCCGCTGATTTGTTCCCTAAACACCGCGGCGCGATCAATCCCGCGAGTCTGGGCGTCGTCGGCCGTAATGCCCAGCGGGCCGACACTGCCCGCCACGCAAACATCCTTCGCACTCGCTGCCTTCAGGGCGAGCCGTGACGCGCTGGCATTGATCTCGTGGGTCTGTTCGCCAAATCCGAAGCGGTCGAGTCTAACCCTGTTTGCTCCAAAGGTATTGGTTTCAATAACCTGCGCTCCCACGGCGACATAGGCTTCGTGTACCTTTTGCACCCGTTCTGGCTCGCTCAGGCAAAGTTCCTCGAGGCTCCGCTCCAAGGGAACACCTTCATCGAGCAACATCGTGCCCATGGCGCCGTCACCACAGACCAAGCGTCTCTGGAGTTCGTCGAGGAGATCCATTCGGTAAAGCGCTTAGCCCCGCTGTCTCGGGCGGTCAATCGGGAAGAGACAATCCTTCCCAGCCGAACAAAAAGAAACCCAGCCTAACGAGCGAGAATCGCCTGTTTCTTGTTCCAGGCGTGCTTCTCTCCACAATGCGAACAAGCCACCGTGCCTGGTTTCACTTTCGTGGCGGCGAACACATCCTCTTCCACCACCACACCGGTGACGTTAAGTTTTTTCGTTGTGGGGCATCTCACCAAAATTCGCTTGATCACGGCCCAATATCCCACACCAGCCGCCAAATGCTCGCGTAATCTTACGCTGTTAAGGATTCATCCAAAAAGAAGCCAACAACTTCCAACAAACGCCAACAACCTGTCGCACGCGGTCATTTGCCTTCTTTATCGGTGTCGCCGCAAAACGTTATCAACACCTGATCGACCCTCCTTTTTAGCTGGTAGCGAAAGCTTGAAACGGCAGTTACTCAGACGATGAAGATTAAGAAATCAGATTAAATAAAAGAAAAATCATAAGATGCATTGTGAAGAACTCCGCCCGCGCCGCGGATCGAGAAAGCTTTGAGCACGGTGCACCATATTTTATCCCCTAACGAACGGGACAGCACCGCGGAAGGATTCTGCGCGCTCACCATCATGACCAAAGCGCCGCGGCCAGGGCAGGTAAAAACACGGCTCACTCCGTTGCTCACGGCGGAAGAGGCGGCAGCGCTAAACAAATGTTTTCTGCGCGACACCGCGGCCGCGATTGCAGCCGTCGTGCAAGGCGCGAGGGGCGTCGGATGTTACACCCCGGTCGGGGCGGAGGAGGTTTATGAGACATTATTTCCAGCAACTTTCCACCTCATCGCGCAACGCGGCGCACATCTGGATGAGCGACTCATCCTGGCCACTCAAGATTTACTCGCGGTCGGCTTTTCCTCCGTTTGCCTGATTGGTTCCGACAGCCCGACCGTGCCCGCAACGACTTTTGCTGAAGCAGTGACGTTTCTCTCAACTCCGAATGACGGTGTGGTCATAGGCCCTTCTCATGATGGCGGATATTACTTGATCGGCTTGAATGCGGTGCATCGTCGGTTGTTCGACGAGATCGACTGGAGCACCGGACGTGTGCTCGAGCAGACCATGGCGCGCGCCGCTGAAATTGGATTGCCGGTTCATCTTCTGCCGCCAGCCTACGACGTGGATGATCGCGAGACGTTGCGCCGGCTTTGTCACGACTTGTTGGGAACTTGTGATGATAGAGGGGAGATCGTAGCCCCGGCGACGAGTAAATTTCTCAGGGATTTCGTTACGCGTGAAGGACACGAACGAATTTGGCCTGAGAAAGTCGAGGCCTAGCTTTGGCAGAGGGCGCACCAGGCAGTGGTGCGGCCGCCGATTGCGGCGCGGCGTAAAGTCTGAGCGTCGCGCGGGCACTTCCCGCCTGCCCGCCAGCGCTCATGCAGGAGCCAGCCTTTCGGCGGATCGGAGTTGTCGCGGCCGATCGTCTGGAGCGATGCGCGTGAGACGAAACGAGTGCTGCGCCAGAGCGCGCGAAGTCTCGCCTCGTTCAGCTTGCCGCCGCGGCGGCGGGGCGCGATTCGCGCGCGCCAGAGAATTTCATCGGCCATCCAGTTGCCGATGCCAGGGAATCCGCTTTGCAGAAGCAGAACGGCTTTGATCGGAGCGCGGCCGTGTCGCCTGACGAATCCGCGCATCTTCGCAAAAGTGAATTCAGGAGAATGAATCTCGGGTGCGCTCCCTTCCCACCAGGCCGGCGCATCCGGTCCGTGGTGAAAGCGCACCCGGCCAAATTGCCGGGCATCGCTGAAAATGAGTGCGCGCTTTTTCTGCCGCAGGACAAGATGGTCATGCTTCTGCGTTCGAAAATCCGCCTTCTCCGTGCGGAGCTTGCCACTCATCCCAAGGTGAATCCCAAGCCAGCTCCGAATGCTTTCGCGAGCCCCGATTATTTCGGGGTTGTCGTCGGAGAAGACAAAGAGCATCTGTTTGCCGCGCGCGGTTGAGCGAAGCAGTCGTTGCTTCGCAAGCCGGCGCCGGAGTGCCTCCACGTCCGTCCCGCGGAAGATCCGCTTTTCCGCGTGCAACTGCACCGCGATGACTTTATCGCCGATCCCGGGGTCCCACCGTTTTCGAAAATACTCCACCTCCGCCAGTTCCGGCATGAGCGCAGATTAGAACGCTCGCGACCTCCATGCTACCCTTGGCGCTCATGGAAAAAGTGATCATCGTCGGGAGCGGTTGCGCTGGCCTAACGGCAGCGATTTACGCGGCGCGCGGGAACCTGAGCCCGCTCGTGCTCGAAGGCGGGCAACCGGGTGGCCAGCTCTCCACCACCACGCTGGTAGAAAATTTCCCCGGTTTTCCCGAGGGCATCGACGGTCCGCAACTGATCATGAACATGCACAAACAAGCGGAAAAATTTGGCGCCCGGTTTTCCTATGCGGAAGCGACCGGTCTCGAAATGACGGGCGAGCATCTCCGCCTGCGCGCGGATGATGAATGGCTCGAAACGCAGGCTTTAATCATCGCCAGCGGCGCGTCGGCCCGCTACCTGGGACTGGAGAATGAAGAAAAACTGATCGGTCACGGCCTGACGAGTTGCGCGACCTGCGACGGCGCGTTTTATCGCAACGTCCCGGTCTGTGTCGTCGGGGGCGGCGATTCGGCCGCCGAAGAAGCGCTCTTCCTCACCCGCTTCGCCTCCAAAGTTTACCTGATCCATCGGCGCGATAAGTTGCGCGCCTCGCCGATCATGGCCGACCGCGTCCTGGCCTGCGACAAGATCGAGCCGATCTGGAACACGGTGATCGTGAAATACATTCCGGACGCAAAGGGCGAGATGAGCGCGGTCGCGCTCCGCAACGTCGAGACGAAAGAGGAAAAAATTCTGCCGGTGGCCTGCGTTTTTGTCGCGATCGGACACGATCCCAATACGAAAGCTTTCGCCGGCAAGCTCGAGACCGATCCGGACGGCTACCTCATCGTTAGGCATTTGGCCGAGAGCAAGCATCCCGGAATCTTCATTGCCGGCGATGTGGCCGATCGCGTTTATCGCCAGGCGGTCACCGCGGCCGGTTCTGGCTGCGCGGCTGCGATCGAAGCGGAGAAATATTTAAGTGGACTCGAGAAGTAGCGGGCAATGTGGGAGGAGCCTTTGCGCCCCGATCGAACCACGGTAACGCCACCCCATCGGGGCACAAAGGCCCCTCCCACATTCTGAAGCTTTGCGATCTGACGCAGTTCTATTCGCCGCTCAGCGGCGGGGTGAAGCGCTACGTGCATGAGAAGATCCGCTACATCCAATCCACGCCTAACGATGAACACGTGCTCGTTATTCCGGGCGCCAGGACGGAACGGATCGAGGCTGAACGCTCGCGCATTTACTCCATTCGCTCGCCGCTCCTCTCGCGCACTTCCCGTTACCGCGCGCTCCTCAATCTGCGCGCGATCGAGGAAATTCTGGAGCGTGAACAACCGGACCTGATCGAGTCCGGCGATCCGTATCAGGTCGCGTGGAAAGCGATTGCTTCCGGAGCGGCGCTGCGCATTCCGGTGCTGGGCTTTTATCATTCGCACTTCCCGGAAGCCTATCTGCGGACGACCTCACGCTTTCTCGGCCGGACCGCGACGGAATTAATGATGGACCTGGCGCGGCGCTACGTGCGTCGGATTTACAATCAATTCGAAGCGACGCTCGTTCCGTCGGCACGGCTCGGAAATGTGCTGACGGCATGGGGCGTGGACAATGTTCACGCCGTCGACCTGGGCGTGAACGTGGATGTTTTTCGGCCGCAACCGGACGATGGAGCCGCCAACCGGAAGTCGTTAGGCATTCCGCCCGAGCGCTGCCTCTTGCTTTACGTCGGGCGTCTGGCCCAGGAAAAAAACACCCAGACGTTGTTCGCGGCTCTCGACGCGCTCACGCAACGTGATCCGCGCCGCTATCACCTTTTGATCGTCGGCGACGGTGCGCAGCAGGCGCAGTTGCGCACCTTGCAGGAGCGCGTCGGCCATGTGACCTGGCGCCAATACTGCACAGACTCGGAGGAATTGGCGCAGCTTTATCGTGCGGCCGATCTGCTTGTTCATCCCGGGGTGCAGGAAACCTTCGGGCTGACCTCACTCGAGAGCCAGGCTTGCGGGACACCGGTCGTCGGCATTCGCGGCAGTTACATGGATCGAATTATTTTTGGCAGTCAGGAGCATTGGGCGACGGAGAATTCTGCGGTCGCACTAGCCGCCGCCATCGAGGCCGCGGCGAGCCGCGAATTGCGTGACGCCGGTTTGGCCGCGGCCGATCAGGCGCGCGAACGTTATGCCTGGCCGGTCGTGTTCGAAAAGCTGTTTCGCCTTTACCACGAGGCCATCGCCGGTTATGACGCCGGCCGCTGATTTGAACCTGAGAATGTCACTTTCGCCAAAAATTATCGCCGGTCTTCGGGCATGAGCGCAGCATGGGTCGTCCATAAGTTTGGTGGCACGAGCCTCGCCAACGCCGAGCGCTATCGCCAGGTCGCGACCATCATGCAGGCCGAGGAGGGTCCGCGAAAGGTCTTGATCGTTTCGGCGATGCACAAAGTAACCGATGCCCTGATTGCGCTCGCAGATCTTGCCAGGACGCGGGACAACACTTACCTGGCGTGCGCCGACGCGCTCAAGGCGCGACATGTCGAGACTGTCGAAGCGCTCCTGCCACGCGAAGAAGGGTTGCTCAAGGTGCTGGAGTCCGATTTTCGGGACATCAAGGAAATCCTGCGCGGCGTTTACCTGAGCCGCGCGTATTCGGATCGGACGCTGGAGCTGATCGCGGGCTACGGTGAGCTCTGGTCAGCGCAGATGCTCAATGCGCATCTCAATTCCCTGGGGATCGCGTCGAGTTGGCTGGATGCGCGCACCGTGCTCACGGTCGAACCAGCAGCATCCTCGCCGCGGTCGGCGATAACATGGTCGATCACCCTGGGGTGGCGGGAAAATTCTTCAGCGCGCTTGGCAAAGCGCGGGTCAACATTCGGGCGATCGCGCAGGGTTCCTCGGAGAGGAACATCTCGGCGGTAATTGACGGCGCCGATTCGCAAAGAGCGCTGCGCGCGGTGCACGCCGCTTTCTATCTTTCCAATCAGACGATCTCGATCGGCGTGATCGGCTCGGGGCTGATTGGCGGCACTTTCCTCGATCAGCTCATGACGCAGATGGAGATCTTGAAGAAAGACTTCAAGATCGACCTTCGGATCCGGGGAATTCTCAACTCCAAGGCCATGATTCTGAGTGATCACGGCCGAACGCTGCTGGATGGGCGAGACCACGTGAGGGAGCGCGCCCTGCCGGCGGACCTCGAAAAATTCGTGGCTCACGTCCAGGCGGATCATTTCCCGCACGCGGTCATCCTGGATTGCACCTCAAGCGCTGAACTGACCGCTCAGTATCCAGCGTGGCTCGAGCGCGGCATTCACATCATCACGCCGAACAAGAAGGCCAACACCGGCACGATGGAGTTCTATCGTTCGCTCCGGTCCATCTCGCGAGCGACCGGGCGCCACTATCTTTACGAGACCACGGTGGGCGCCGGGCTGCCCATCATCAATACCGAGCCCGATCCGCGCGATGACCTTTCCGGAATGGATGTCGGCCGAAAGCTGGTCATTCTCGCCCGGGAGATGGGGCTCGATCTCGAGCTCGACGATGTCCGGATTGAAAGCCTCGTGCCCGAGTCGTTGCGGGAAAGCTCGCTCGAAGAGTTTCTGGAACGTTTGCCCGAGCATGACGAGGCGATGGTTGACCTGCTCAGTCGCGCGCGCGACCGCGGCGAGGTGCTGCGCTATGTCGGGATGATTAATCCCGGGCAACAATGCTCGGTCGAGCTGAAGAGCTATTCGCAGGCGCACGCCTTTGCCGGGACGAGCGGCAGTGACAACATTGTTGCTTTCACCACGCAGCGATACCACACGCAGTCGCTCATCGTGCAAGGCCCCGGGGCCGGGCCGGAAGTGACGGCCGGAGGAGTCTTCGCCGATCTCCTCAGGCTCGCTTCCTACCTCGGCGGCTCCGCCTGATGGAATGGAAATTTTGAGCGGACGACGTTGCCTTGCTTAAAGGTGCCAGCACATTAGCCTCCACAGCGATGAAATCCAAAAACGCCCCCACGATTCGTGGCTTCCGTGCGTCAGATCGCGACGCAGTGCGAGAATTGTGCTGCCAGACCGGTTTCCTCGGCACGCCCATCGACCCGGTTTACGAGGACCGCGAATTATTCGCCGATTTCCTCACCACTTATTACACGGACCACGAGCCGGAGTCCTCCTTCGTGCTCGAGATGGATGGACAGCTGAAAGGCTACCTGCTCGGATCACGCCGGCCGCTCTTT
>JBDTCM010000293.1:0-10793 GCA_039923575.1 Chthoniobacterales bacterium | reverse complement strand
CCGCAGTGGATCCAGGTCGGCGGCGGTCGCGCCTAACGACTGCAGGCGCTCGAGATGTTGCGCGACGCTGAAGGTGCGATCGAGCAGACCGCTCCGGGTCAGTTCCTCGAGCAACTGGGGCCGGCGGATCAGCCAGCCGCCCGCCACCTCGCTCGTGTCGAGCGTTTTCACGAGCAGATCGAGCAAACGCGGATTGGCCGTGAGCAATTCGAAGAGCAAACTGCGGAACCCATAGGCCTCTACGAAGCGCACAAACTGGGTCAGCGTTTTATCCGGATCGGCCGCGCGCGCGAGCGCCGCGAGCAGGAGCGGCCGGAGCTTGCGAAAAATCTGCCGGGTGCGCGGCGCGACATGAAATCCGGCCGCGCTCTCGCCCAATTGCGCGACGTTTTTGGCCGCCTGCGTTTCGTCGCGAAAATTTCGAAAATTTAACGCCGCCGCCTCCTGCCCGGGCGCGCTCCCGCTCACCACCCGCTGGAAAATGGCGCGCACCCCGCGCATTTTTTTGCCCAACTCCGCCAGGAGATCGGCTCCCCCGCCGAAACCGAGGCTGCGAGCGAGCACATCGAGCGCCTCTCCCTTTTCGGGCACGGTGTGGGTTTGCTGTTCGGCTTCGATCTGGAGACGATGCTCGACCCGGCGCAGGAAACGATAAGCCGTCTCCATTAATCCGGCGTCCTCGTTAGGCAAAAGTTCCAGCTCGGCCAGGCCCCGGATCACCCGCAACGTCCCCGGCTCCTGCAGGAACGGATGCCGCGCCGCATGCAACAACTGCAACGCCTGGACCACGAACTCGATCTCGCGAATCCCGCCCGCGCCCAGTTTCACATTTCGCTCCCGATGCTCGTGGCCGACAATGTCGCGCTCGATCCGGGCCTTGATCGCGGCCACTTCGTCGAGCAAATCCGGCGTCGGACTTTTCGGAAAAATAAAGGGCTGCAACTGGCGCAGGTAATCGTAGGCCAGCTCGCGGTCGCCGCAGATCCAGCGCGCCTTGATCAACGCCAACCGTTCCCACATCTCGCCAAAGCCGGCGTAGTAATTCTCCATGCTCTCGAGCGAACGGACGAGCGGCCCGGCACTCCCTTCCGGTCGCAGGCGCAAATCGACCCGGAAGAGCGAGCCGGCTGGATCGGAGGCGGCAAAGGTTTCCACGATCTTGTTCCCGAGCCGGGTGAACCACTCGTGATAGCTGAACTTTGCCGTTAACTGCCCCTCCTCGCTGTAGACGAAAATGAGATCGACGTCCGAGCTGTGGTTCAGTTCGCGCCCGCCCAGTTTGCCCACGCCGATGACTGCGAACTGGCTTTCCGGCGAGCCCCAGCGCTGCCGCAGTTCGTTATTCCAGTGTTCGTAGACCGTCGTTAGGCAAATATCGGCCAGTTGCGATAATTCGATGATCGTCTCCCCCAGCGGCGCGACCTCGGCCACCTCGCGCAATGCGATCCGCACCATCTCGCGCCCTTTCCAGAGACGGAGGAGACGAAAATTATTCTCCGCGACGGGTTCTTTGCCGGCGAGGTTGCGCAGGTCCGTCAGCATCTGGCCGTAGCCGCGGCGGTCGGCGCAAGTTTCGGGTTGGGCGAGCCAGAGCAGGATCTGGGGATGCTGAATGAGCCGCGCCCCACAGATGCTGGAGACGGAAAGGAGATGGAACAAGGCCTCCTCGCCTAACGGAAAGGTGGAAACAATTTCGGCCAGGGGCGGCGCCTCCGCCGGCCAGTTGGCCTCGATCGCCGCGAGGTTGCGCGCCACCTGCGCGGGCCGGATACTCCGGGAAACGTCGCCTAACGAATCGGCAACCGCCACGCTATTGTGGTGGTTGCGCCATCTTCGTGCGCACCTGCGCGAGGGTGCGCCGTTCGCTCCGGGTCAGGCTCTCGAGACCGGTCTGCGAAATCTTTTCCAGGAGCGGGTCGATCGCTTCGACGATGAATTCCTCGAGCGACATCTGCTGGCGACGCTCGCTCTCCACCCGCCGCCGCCGCAGCGCCCGCTGCACGAACGAGGGACGCCCGAAGCCGAGCAGGTGCGCATAGAGCCAGCCGGCCGCGGCCCCGCCCAGCCAGGCGCTGTGCGTCACGACGCCGTCGCGCTCCACCACGAGCAGGAGCACGCCGATCGCGCCCAGAGCGTAGCCGAAGTATTTCATCTTCAGCCGGACCGGCAGGACGAAAAAGAGCGAGTCGGTCAATTCCAGTTCCGGCAAAATAATCGCCAGAGCCATGACCATCGCCGCGACTCCACCGGAAGCGCCGAGCAGGACGGTCGTGCTGGGCATGAAGAAGAGGTGCCCGAGTTCGCCGGCGATCCCCCCGCAAAGGTAAAGATAGAGAAAATGCTTTTGTCCGAGGATCGACTCGACATCGCGCCCGATGAAATAAAGCACGAGCATGTTGCCCATGAACTGGAAGACACCGGCGTGCAAAAAGAGCGCGCTGAAAAACTGCCAGGCGTAGGCCTGATTAATCCCGCGATAACTCAGGCCGAGATACTCCGGGACCACGGCCGGCTGATAGACTTGCAGCGCCAACTGGGCGCCGAAGATCGCAAAGTTGAAGCCGATCAGCGAAAGCAGAACGACGCGCGGCCGCGCGGTCCAGCGCGGCGCATACGACGAAGCTTTTCGGCCTGACAGGCGCATGCACGAAATTATCGCAAACGCTTCGGATTGTCATTGGGAATCCACAGGACGCGTCCTCAATCTGGAGGGACGGGCTCCGTCCCGTCCGTGTTTCAGAATCTCGGACGACACGGAGGTCGTCCCTCCAAGCTAGCGTCTACAACGGCGCGAGCACCTTCAGGCGCCGTGGCTCCATCTTGAATTCCACCGGGCAACCGCCGACCCATTCACCGTCCAGCTCGATCGGCACCTCCTCCAGGCTGCTCACCCGCAGCCGCCGGGTCTGGAAATAATCCACCTCCCGCGTCGTGATGTCGGACGTGAAGATGACGTTCTGCAAATACTTGAGCAGCTCGAAATAGCCGAGTTGCTTGAAGACGAGCACGTCGAACAGCCCGTCGTCGATGACCGCGTGTTTGAAAAACGGAAACCGTCCGCCGTAGAGGCGGCCATTCCCGACCAGCACAAAGCTGCCTTCTTCCGTCTTCGCATCTTCCGATTCGATCAACAGGCGCGGCGGCCGGCGCGCGGCGATCTGCGCCGCGGAGATGAGATAACTGAGCGGCCCGAAATTTCGTTTCAACGCCAGGCTGGTCTCTTTCACGACCTGCGCGTCGAGACCGACCCCGGCCAGCTGCACAAAATGTTTTCCGTTCGCGGTCGGCGAATCCACCAGGCGGGTCTGTTCGGCCCGGATGATATCCCAGCAGCGGCCGAGATCGTTCGTGGGCAGGCCGAGCTCGCTGGCGAAGACATTCATCGTGCCCAACGGCATGAGACCGAGCGCGGCGTCGGAGCCGGCCATGCCATTGACCACTTCGTGAATCGTCCCGTCGCCGCCCGCGGCCACGATCTGTTCGAACCCTTCCGCGATCGCTTTCCGCGCTAGTTGCTCGGCATCGCCGGCCTGCTCGGTCGCGCACAGAAGGGTGTCGCCGCAGAGAGCGCGCAGGCGCGCGGTCCAGCGCCGGGCGCGTTCGCTCCGCGCGCTCGGGTTGAGAATGACAAAGGTCTTGCGCAAGGGATTAACTTGTTAGGCGGGTTTCATCTTTTCTTCAATCCCGCCTTGCGTAGCTTCCCCCTGTGAAAAAACTCGGCCGGCTTCTCCTTTGGCTCCTTGGCGGAGTCGTCGTCCTGGCCGCTGTTCTTCTCATCGGTGTGAACCTGTATGTGCAATCGCAAGGCACGCACCATCGCATCCAGCAGGAACTCAGCCAACGGCTCGGGACCCCGCTGCATTTGCGCCAGATCAGTGTCACGCCCTGGAGCGGATTGAAACTCAACGGCATCACCATTCCGCAGGAGGGCAAGCCGGGCGGAGATTTTCTCCAGGCCCAGTCTTTTCAACTGCGGGTCCAATTCTGGTCGCTCTTTAGCGATCGACTCGTCATTCGCCAGGTGTCGTTGATCAAACCCGAAGTCGTCTGGGCGCAGAATTCTTCGGGAAAATGGCGCCTGCCGGAACTGCCACCAGAGAAACAAAAACAAGTGACGAGGGACAAGGGACGAGGGACAAGTTCGGTCACCGTTGCACCCCACGGCGTCTCTCCCGGCACTTCCGCGGCGGCCGCCGCGCCTAACGAACCCGCCCGCGCCGAAACCCCGGCCCCCGTTTTCACCCCCGAAGTGCAACGAGTCAGACTGAAGGATGGCAACTTCACCTTCCTCGATTCCGCCGGAAAGCTGATCGCGACGTTCGCCGGGCTCGATTTCAATTCCAACTTTCGCACCGCCACCATGATCACAGGCAAGGCCAGCGTGGAGAAAATTTCCTTGCGCGACCGCTTCTTCATCGAGGATCTCGAGTCGCCGCTGCAATACGACCCGGTCGAGCTGGCTTTCTCCAATATTTCCGCGCACGCCGCCGGCGGGACGATCAACGGCCACTTCGAGATGCAGGTCCAGGCCGACGATTCGCCCTTTACCGCCTCCGTGAAATTCCGCGACCTCCAGGCCGCGAAGCTGATGGCCAACGCGGGCGGTCCCGCCGGAATCATCCAGGGCCGCGTCGAAGGTTTTCTCGAAGCGGCGGGGAAAACCGCCGACAGCAACGCGCTCAGCGGGCACGGCGAAATCATTCTGCGCGACGGCCAGCTCCAGCAATACAGCCTCCTCGTCGCGCTCGGCCAAATCCTCCAGATCGACGAACTGATGCAGCTCCAGCTCGAACAAGCCGAGGTCAAATATCACATCAGCCCCGGGATCGTGACGATCGACGAGTTGCTCCTGCGCTCGCCTAACATTCGCCTCACGGCCACCGGCACGATCAGCTTTCACGGCAAACTGCGGCTCGATTCCAGACTCGCCTTGAATGACAAGGTGCGCCGGCAACTCTTCGCGCCCATTCGCGAAAATTTTCAACCTCTCCAGGATTCGCCGGGTTACGCCGCGGTCGATTTCAAAGTCAGCGGCAGCATTGAGCGGCCTAAGACGGACCTGATGGATAAACTCGTCGGGCGCGATTTGCGCGATCTCGGCGGCGTCATCAGCAGCCTCTTCGGTCACGCCAAAAAGAAGAAGCCGGCGGAAGAAGCGTCACCGTCTCCCAGCCCATCCCTCTCGCCTAACGACGCTGCGGCGGCCCCGACGCCGGCGACATCCGCCACGCCCGGCGCTGCGGTCACCGAACCGTCCGCCACCCCCGCGGCTTCGCCATGAGAGTCATCGCCGGGACCTCCGGCGGCCTCCGGCTCATCGTTCCGAAGAACGAGATCCGGCCGACGATGGATCGGGTGAAGGCCGCGATTTTCTCCAGTCTTGGGGAACGAGTCATTGGCGCGCGCGTCCTCGATCTTTTTGCCGGCACCGGCGCGCTCGGGATCGAAGCGCTCAGTCGTGGGGCGGCTTCCGCCATGTTTGTGGAGAGCGATCGACAGGCCATTTTGGCGATCGAGCGCAACCTCGCGCAAACCGGCCTGAGCGGGCGGTTACGCAAACAGGATGTCTTCGATTTTCTCAGCCACGACAGCACGGCCGAGGCTCACGACCTGATCTTTGCCGACCCGCCCTACGAAGAATCGAAACTGGGGGACGCTTTCACCAGGTTGCTCCTGCGCAACGACCGGCTGCCCGCCCGCCTAACGAAGGAAGGAATCTTCGTGCTCGAGAAACGGCCGGGCGAGCGCCTGCCGACAACCGATTTCTGGGAAGTAGTTCGCCGCAAGACCTACGGCGCGACGGAAACGATCTTCCTGCAACGAAAAGCAGGCGAATGATCCGCTTCCTCTACAACCTGCTCTTCCCGTTCGCGCTCGTCCTCTTCCTGCCGGGCTACGTCGTCAAAATGCTGCGACGCGGAAACTACCGCGAAAAATTCGGGCAGCGCCTCGGCTTCTACGACGAAGCGACCCGCGCCACGCTCGCGACCGGCGAACGCACCTGGCTGCACGCAGTCAGCGTGGGCGAAGTAATGATCGCCCTCAAACTCGCCGCCCGGATGAAAGTAAGTGCGCCCGACCTGCGCGTCGCGCTCACCACCACCACGACGACCGGCTTCGCCCTAGCCGGCACGCAGGCGCCGCCATGGATGGAAGTGCTCTACACTCCGCTCGACTTCTGGCCCATCATGCGCCGTGCCTTTGATGTCATCCGGCCGCGTCGCATCGTGCTCGTCGAAGCGGAAGTGTGGCCCAACCTGACCGCGCTCGCGCAGCAACGAAGAATCCCGCTCGCGCTCGTCAATGCGCGACTCTCCCCGCGCTCGGAAAAACGCTTCCGTAAATTCGTCTGGTTCGTCAGGCCCTACTTCCAAAAGCTCGATCTCGTCTGCGTGCCGGAGGAAACTGACATCGCGCGCTGGCAGTCGTTAGGCGTAGAACGCGATCGCATCCAGCGGGTCGGCAGCATCAAGTTCGATCCGGACGACGTCACCTTGCGGCCCGAGATTCCGAGGAAGGTTCTGCAAACCCTCGGCATTGACCCGGCTCGACCGATCCTGCTCGGTGGCAGCACCCACCCGGGCGAAGAAGAAATCCTGGCCAGGATCTTTTTGGAACTGCGCCGTGAATTTTCGACCCTCTTCCTCCTCATCGCGCCGCGCCATGTCGAGCGCACGCGAGAGATCGCCGGGCAATTGCGCGCGCTCGGCGTCTCCTCGGTGCGCCGAAGCGAGGCCACCGCGCCGAGCGCGACCGATTGCCTCCTCCTCGATACGACCGGCGAACTGCGCGACTGGTATTCCGTCGCCACCATTGTCTTCATCGGCAAAAGCCTGACCACGCGCGGCGGACAGAACCCGGTCGAAGCCATCATGGCCGATCGGCCCGTCGTCTTCGGTCCGCACATGGAAAACTTCGCCGCGCTCGCGCAAACGCTCGTCGCCGCGCACGGTGCGTGTCAGCCTGACGACGAATTGGCTCTTCTGAATTCGCTGCGCGATTTGCTACGCGACGCGCCCGCCCGCGCGCAGCTCGCCCGCCATGCGCGCACCGTCCTCGACGCACATGGCGGCGCGACCGAGCGCACCGCGCAATTGCTGGAAACGCTCGCGGCCTCCGGGCGCGTCGATTCCCCACGCACCGAAAACTAGTTTCGCGCTTTCGACGAAGTTTGCCTGGGTGAAACCGGATCGCTCCTGGGCGCAATCGCAACCGGCGGCATCACGGCAGGCGTGTTCGTCGGCCGGCCGCGCTCGGCGTTCGTTCCGACCTCGACCATCGGCCCGTCAGGTCCTTCTCCGGGCGGCACAGGTTCGGCCGGCGAGAAGACTTCCGCTAGCGCCGTCCCGGGGGAGCGCTGGACTGCTCGGATTCGTTCGCCGTTGCTTTCATAGGAAGGAGGATCGACCGCAAAATTCATCGCCGCCGTCGCCCCACCCAAATTTTCCGGCGCAATAACTTTTCGCGTCTCCGGCGAGGAAGTGCGTCGGGCTGGTTCGTTAGGCAAGCTCGCTGCGTCCACCGGCTTGTTGCCAGTCGCGTGCTCGGTCATCCCGCTGAGCGCCACCGCGAGGATCGCCGCCGCGCCCGCTGTCGCCAGCAATTTCGTTCCGAAACGTCGCCACGGCGTTTTCGCAGCGACTCGATCCGGCGCAACGGGAGCGGCCGGCATCATGACTTCGCCGGGATCCACTTTCGAGAGACAAGCCCTGATTTCCTCCTCCAAGGCAATCGCATCGACCGATCGCGCGTCTCGATTTTCCGCTAACATCCGGGCGAGCAGACGCCTGACACTCTCCGGAGCGCCCGCAAATTTCCTGGACGCCCAAGGCGGGTCGACCGCCCGCTTCTTCTCCGACCGCTCAGACGAGACGTCAGGCTCGGTCGCGCTGCACAGGAACCAAAGCGTGGCGCCAAGCGAGTAGGTTTCCGCTCGGAAATCAACCGGCGCGCCCGCAATTTGCTCGGGACTCGCGAAAGCGGCGGCAGCGGCGGCCATCGGGTTGGAAAAGTCGAAGTTTCGGGCGAGTCCAGGGAAGTGAAGCAATTTGACCAATGGCCAGCCGTCCGCGGTTGTCGACCCGGGAACGATCAGCAGATTACCAGGATGGATCGCGGCGTGGTGGATCTGGTATCGGCCCGCGACCGCAAGCGCGTTCGCCACCTGCAAGGCGATCCCGAGCGCGGTCGCGACCGGCATCGGGCCGTGCGCGTCGACCCACGCTCGCGCGGTGCGTCCAGGCACGTGCTCCGTCACATAGACGAACTGTTCTCCCTCCTCTCCGAATTCATAGAGCGCCGGGAGATTGACGTGGCGGAACTGCATTGCCTCCCGCGCCGCTCGTCGGAGCGCTGCCCGCTCTCGCTCGCCTAACAAAAAGGCGGGGACCAGCGTCAACACCACCGGTCTGCCACTTGCCATCCCTTCGCCCTGGCAGGTGAAACCGAATTGGCCGCGCTGAGCTTCCCACCACTGCGGGTTCTTAGTCGTCCGGACGCGGTATTTGCCTACAAAAATTCTGTCGTCCATAACAGGCCGGCAGGCTGGGGGCATCCCCTTTCCGGATCATGCAGGCATCGAAACGCGAAGGGTTCATTTCGATCGCTGCGATGAAATTTGTGATGGAAGTTTTTTGCTGATGCAAGGCTTAATTTGTTCGGCAGAGCGATTTGCGCCCCGATCCTGCCGGCAGCATGGCAGCGCGCACGGGCGGATCGAATTTTTCCCGCAGCGGCGCGCGCGGGTGCTCGCCTCAAAACCGTTGTTTCCCTGCGCTCGTTTCGCAGGCGTTGATTTCGATCGTTGACACGAGTTGCGGCATCCATATTCCGCAAATCGTAGCGGTTCTCACTCTGTCCCGCCCGCAAGCAGGACCAAATCCAAACCATCGGATTTGGATTGTCGAAACCCGCGGTCGAACGTCACGAGGCGCGCGCCCGTCAAGCGGGCACATGCATTAAGATAAGCATCCATCCAGCGCTTTGGGGCCGGCGATCTGACGGATGCCGCTGCGAACCATTTGTCTTCCAATCCCGCCGGTTCGTCGATCCATCCGACCCTTGGATCCAAGCGAAATTGGCGATACGCCCTGATCGCCTCAGAAAATTGTTTGCGCGAGCGGTGCGGGCTCCGGATATTGGGCGCTCTTCCTGACCCTATCGTCCAGAGGCCTAGGACACCGCCCTTTCACGGCGGTAACACGGGTTCGAATCCCGTTAGGGTCGCGTTTTGTCAATCGCGATTCGCGCAGCGAACTTCGAACGCCGTTCGACTGCCCGGCGCGCGAGCGCCATACGCATGAGCCGGAGGCGCCTGTCACGCAGAGCCTTCCGCCCCGGAAGGATAATCCCGTCAGGGTCGCGTTGCTCGGACCTATTTAGGGTCGGTCATTTGCGCAAAGGCGCGGCCGAAGTACTCCGGGGAGCGCGGGCGCCTCGCCCGTTGTGGCCTGCGCCTCGCGGGACACTCGCGCGCGGGGTTGAAGGTGGAAGCAAATCGAATCCATGCCGACAGGGTTGACTTGGTTCTTGAGCGCTCCCTTCTGACTGAGCCTTTGGTGAGGCCAAGACTCCGCGCGAAAATTGGGGGCCATTTGTGTTCGGCTTTTTCGCACCGGTGTCCCGCGAGGCGCGGGCCACGGCAGGCGAGGCGCCCGCGCTCCCCGGAAAGAAACGCAATCCCGTCAGGGTCGCATCGCTTCGTGCTCGTGCTTCGCGATTCGAAAAGATTTTCAGCCACCGATTAACACGGCCGGAGGCCGTGTTCATCCGTCGCCTCTCCACGAAGCCAGGCCATCCCATGAATGCCGACGTTCCTTGTAGTGTCCGCTGTCTCAGCGGATTCCCCAACGTGTAGCTCGCACCGACTGATGCGCTGAGGACAGCGCACGCTACACTGCCAGGGGAATCAGGGTGCCTTCCCGCATTCGCATCATTGGAGCCGGCTACTGGCGCAAAGGAAAACAACTCTATGAGAAAACGAACCGTTAAATACTCAGACGACAAAGGCGCAATCATTGGGGAGCTGCATCGGATCAGAGACGAGCTTCCTTCGGTCGACGATCTTGCCGGCGGCGGCCCTGTCAGGCAAACCAAGGTCACGATCGCTTTGGACGACGATGCGCTCTCGTTCTTCAAAGGCGAAGCACGCCGGCGCAATACCAGCTACCAACGAATGATTCGCCGCCTGGTGCGGGCGTATGCTCAGGCGCACGCGGCGCCTCATTAACAATTTCCTGGCAGAAAGCTCCATGAAGTATTGAAGCTCTGCCAATCATCAGGAACAGATAACTCGACAGCTCGGAAAGGCAGGAAGCGGGCTCGGAGAGAGCAAAGAGCACCTCTCGTGCAGACGGGCCTCTCTGAGCAAATGAGAGATGGCTCCTTCATATTCGAGGCGAAGCTGCCGAGCCATCGGAGAATCTCTTCAGAAAAGTGTGTCAATAGTGAGGACTGACCCGAGGACTGACCCCGGGTGCCCCCACTCAATTAGGCTGCAACCTCGCAATAGGAGGCCTGAGAGCGAGGCTCGGGAATCTGTTCTCCTGCCAGCCGCAAACCATCAATGTGAAACGCGATGGCATCGTGCATTTGGCGCTCGACCTCGCGCTGCGTTCGACCGGTGGCAACGCAGCCTGGCAAATCGGGAGAATAGGCGGAGTAGCCGGTCGCGGTGTCTTCGATAATGATCAAATAACGATTCATTTGAGTCCTGCTTGCTTCAAAATACTATTTTTCGTGCCGGGCGCAAGATCATGGCCCGGTTTGCCGAGATCGTCACCAGCCCGCGCTTG